>NZ_MKWH01000038.1:0-118740 GCF_001899705.1 Sphingobacterium sp. 40-24
TTTTTTAGTGGCACGGTTTGACCGAAATCGATGGCATGGTCACTCCGAAATAGCCATTGACTGAACCGTCAATCCATTTAAGAGTTCCTCCGAAGTTTTCAGCATACCCTTTTTGGCAAAATTTATCTTGGTTTAAAAATGAAAAATCCTTCTTATCAACATGGGCATTGCCTAAAAGTCCAATAATATCAGCTAACGCACTTTTTCCTTTTCCTTTATTTCCTATTATAACCGATAGTTCTAAACCTAAAGGTAGTTCAAAATTGGAAAACCATTTTCCTTTAGCCCCTTTATATTGCGCGTCTGCTTCAACTTTAAGAGATTTGAGATATTTACCTTTCGCAGACAATATCCTTTTGAATAGCTCTGGTTGTTCTCCAATGAATACTCGATCTTCCGGTTCAAACAGTATTTGCCGGATTCCTTCAAAAGTTGCATCAGATTTTATCCAGCAATACCTTGCTAAGTCAGGTTCAAACAACTTTTCATACTCATGAGCATCAGATCCCCATAAGCAGGGTTTAAAGGACTTAAATTCTTTTAAAAAAAGTTCAGGGGTTTCTGTTTTTCTACCTAATGCAAACTGAATTGTGTTCGGATTGGAACTAAAAAATGCATGAGCACGAGAAAGAAGCACTTTTCTTGTAAGATGTTCTTGCGAATTCCATGCTATTTCGGATAGGTCTTCATCCGCAGGGATTACTATTAAATATTTATCCCTAAAAGTGTTATTTGTTGTTAAAATATTGTTTATATCCTTATCGTCTACTACAGCATTTGTCATACCGATTTGCAAAGCTGATCCTACAAAATCTGGTTGCTCACCTTTTAGCCTTTCACCAAGCTCGATAAGATTATTAATTTTGAGGGGTCTAAGCTTGTCTTTTTCTTCAACATCTGCCTCATAAATAAACCTAAGATCGTGAAGAAAATTTTCCTCTATATTTTTAATTGGCACCTCATCGGAAAATATAACATGCATATTTACCCTACCATTTTCTGTTGAGATTTTTTTGCCATCCTTATATTTATTTACTTGAATAATTTTATTTAGTCGAAATTCGATATTGGGTAATAACAGTATTTTCTTTATTTTTTCTATTTCTTCATTTGAAAACAATGTCTTAAGTTTTTCAGGGTTTTCTAAATATTCTACTTTTATCTTTTTATACCCTTCTATCGTAAAGTAATCTGTAATACCTATAATATGTACCTTTTTTTCGATTGCTGTTTTAAACAATTTTTGAACATACGTATCGAAGTCATCACCAAAATTATTTAGGAGAGCCGAATGAGGTGTATGTACATGGAAATCAGCTTTTCGCCAGAACGATCCGATTGTTTTATTCATAAGTTGATTTTTTATATAAAATTCGGCGTATGTTTACGTTAACCGAATTAATGGTTAGGGTTTAGTAAATGGTTCTTTGTCAATAATCGCTTTTCTTATTTTAGCCTTTAAATATTGGCTCAAATCTTTATCGTTTTCCAAGACGTTGAAAAATTCTTCAAGATCGGTCAACAATAATATAGCTTTGTTGACTAAAGCTTCTTTTGCTGCATTAATTCCCGAAGCTGAAAAGCCTGAGGCTGATATAAATATACCTTGAGCGTTTGTTCTATGGTATATTCGGCCCAAATGAGCAAAAATATCTTCACTTGCAATCTTATCCTTTTTCCATTTCATTTCAACCAAATAAATTTGATTGTCGATTTCTATAACGCCGTCAATCTGCTCTATAATACCCTCACCATTGTCACCTTTTCTTGTAAAAGCTTCTCGAACTAAAATGCCATATATCGAAAACAAAGAATTTAAAACTCTTTCAAGTTTCTTACCTCTTTCATGAGGATCTATATTACCAAATAGCGAGTAAAACTCCTTCTTAGTCTTTTCGATTTGCTCGCTCCTCTTTTTAATCTCTTGGACTTTTCTTTTATATTCTTCACTATGCTTTGACTGTTCTTTTTCCTTCTCCTGCTTCATTCTTGTAAACGCATCCTTTACATTTACTATATTCCTAATTTCAGACACTAATCCTTTGGCTTTATATTGGTCGTTTTCCCAACAATTAGTAAAGGACTCAAATTCAACGATTCGCTTTAGTACTTCTCGTCTTTCTCGAATAAATGTCTCTTTTTTCTCATTTAAACGGGTAAGTATTGTACGACAAATTTCATATTTATTTATACTGTCTTTGTCCGTATCCAATTTATCTGATAGGTCCTTAAAAAGACTCTCTTGCACGCCAGCACCTTTAAAAAACAACAATACAGATTTTTTTGAACGGTTTAGTAGTGGTATAGTTTCTACAATTAGCTCGAATAGTTCAGGCGGGTAGTGAAAAACATCTGTTTGCATATATTATTTTCTCTCAAACACTTAATTAATAACTATTTCCAAATTTAGCAAAATATTGGCAGTATATGGTGTTTGAACGGGAATTTGGCGCACGAACAAAAAACCCTGACCCAATAAAAGATCAGGGGTATCATTGGATTGTTTGGATTTACCTGTATTTACAGAAAACTGATGAAATGTTACAAATTATCTTGATCTACCCCTTTTATTGTTATTATCGTCTACATCGGGGATTGTACCATATCTAATATTCTGAATTGTGGGCTTTACGTATTGTTCTTCTTTTAAACCAGCGGCCTTAATGATACTTTCGGGAATGTTCGTGTTCAAAAGTTTGTTCCCGTCGTTTAGCTTAGGCAGAATTTTATCCTTAATCGTTTGTAGGACGGTTTGAGGACCTTTTGGGTGAGCCAGAACGTTAACAAGTGGCAGGTTAAAAGTAATAGAACCGTATGATTGATCGGGTACTCCGTAAACTATTCCTTTTAACATTGTTTTATTCAATTTTGCATTGAATTTAGCTGCTTCCTTTTTTTCGATGTACTTGTAAAGTTGCTGGTCAATATAATGTTCAAGATCCATGTCAACCGAAAATGCGTCCATGTATTTATCGGCAGGGTATTCAATCGGTGGCAAATTTTTACAGTGTTCCTCCGCTTGACGGATTAACTCTCGGCCTTTTTCGTCTTTTGCATAATAGTCGGTGTTACCTCCATGCCCCTCATTTTTGGCATAACCTGCATGAACGCCATTTATATACAGATTGGCGGTAAAGGCTTCCGTTTCGTCACTAAGTTGGGCGCTGTGATAAATGCTCTTTAGTTCGATTTTCATAATGAATTGATTAAATGATAAATTAGAGTCTGTTTTACTTTCACAAACTGACATAAAACAAAAACCCTGACTGTTTGAAGTCAGGGTATTAATAGATTATTAGTTTTTAGAAATGTATTAAAATATTATTTCTTAGCGGTTTGGATTTAGATTGGTTGAAATTGAATCAATAATTATCTATTGATAACTTTTAAGTCCTTAAAATATCCCTCTGTACCTATGTCTACCCATAAGCCAATTGAGCCGCTTTTAGTATTTCCTTTCATTTCATCGACAACAAACGAAGGGTGCTTTTGACCATTGATATAAAGGTGTACCTTACGATCGTTGATTTCCAAACGTAACGTAATCCATTCATCCAAACCTATATCTGCATAAGTCTCGTATGTTTCGGGAAACTCTTTCCGTAACCTATCAAACTTGTAGTCGGGATAGGAAAAATATTGTACCGAATGGTTTCGACGGAATTGATTTTCTGCCCTACCATTTGTTGGACGAATGTATATGGATTGAAAGTTCGTGTTGCTGTCATTAATATGGAATGCAACCCCTATAAATCCACGGGCAAAATCGGGTGCGCTTTCGAGCAAACGGCTTAATACCTTGACTTCAATAATGCCATTTTCAAAGTCTACACCTTTCAACTTGGCGTATGTGGGTTCATCCACGGTAGCAACCATGTTGTCTTTGTCAAAAGAAAGTGCCTCTAAATCCCTTTCCATTTTCAGCACTTTCTGTCCTTTAAGTTTTACAACCGATGCCTTTACATTATTCAGCTCAAACTCCTGTTTTTTAAAGGTTAGGTTTTGCCCCATTGCTACAATAGCAAAAAGGCTAAACAATAGGGTTATTTTATACTTTTTCATCATATCTAAAACAATATTTCCTCTTTATTAATTACAATTTGGCTTTTGCTTCTGCTACCGTAACGGTTCTGCCCAAAGCGCCAAATTCGTGCAGGTCACCGAAAACCTCGATACGGATGGACTGGTCTAAGCCACCAACTTTTATGCCATCAAAACCACTGTCTGCGATAAGTTGCTCAACGGAACAGTCGATTGTATTGTCATCCGTTGCATAGAACAGTACAGATTTTTCCGGTGTTTGAAAAGCTGTATCAGCCAATGAAACCGCTCCCAATGTACCAAAGGCTTTGGCAAATTTTGCCCCTTTTGGAAGTATTTCCGCATTCAGCTGTCCGGCACTTTCTTTATCACCTATGATTTTTTTGAAGCCTCCGTTTTCGTCCGGTGCAATGGGATTGGATGGGTCAATAATGATTTTCCCCTGTAATTCTTCTGCGTATTGTTCAAATAGTTCTTTGATGGTGTTGAACCAAACAGACAATACGATAATGTCAGCTTCCTTAATAGCTTCTGCGGTTTCGGTAGCGGTTGCAAGGCTTCCTAACTGCTCGGCTAATGCGTTGGCATCCTCTATTTTTCTACTTGCAATGATGACAGGTCGGTTTCCTTTTACAAGGTTTTTGGCAACTGTTTTACCGATGTTTCCCAAGCCGATTACGGCTACTTTTGATGTTATGGACATACTATTTCTTTTTTAGAATTAAACAATAATCTTGATAGTGCAAAGTTGCATCAAAGTATGGCTTCGCTCCAATGAACTATGTCAAGAAATAGTATTGATGTAGTTTAAGACTTCTACTTTACACGGCGGTTTCTCAACCTGCTTAGAAACTCTGGCGTGATGCCCAAGAATGAGGCAATTTGCGTTTGGGGCAAGCGGTTGGACAAATGGGGGTACACCTCGATAAACGAGTTGTACCTATCTTCGGCGGTAGAGCTTATATTTTGCAATAGTCGGTTTTGTAGGGTAACAAAACTGTTTTCTATCAGTACCCTAAAAATCCTGTCAAACTTGGCAACCTGTATATAAAGGGCGATGAGGTTATCATAACTTATCTGCAAAACCATCGTATCTTCCAATGCATCGATATTCAATTCGGACGGTTTACGCTCGTGGAAACTTCCGATATTCGTCAGCCACCAATTTTCGGAAGCAAATTGAATAATATGTGAATTGCCTTTTTCGTCCACTTTATACATCCTCAAGCATCCCCGAATGACAAAGTTGAAGTGGTTACAAACGTCACCCTCTTGAAGAACATATTGCCGTTTGCGATATAATCTTGGTTTGAAATAGGCAGACACGAGTTCCGTTTCCTCGTCGTTTAGAGGAATAAGATTATTGAAATAATTTATCAAAGGTTCAACCGATGATTGCACTAATTCGTCTTTCATTTTATAGAAACATTTGTAATAACACAAATTTACAACTCTATAAGTAACTCTCTATTAATATTTCAATCAATTTAAAAACCCTCTTATCTCGATAAAGAAAAGATAAGAGGGTTATAGTTAATCAGAGTTTATAAAAGACAGATAGAACGTTTCAAATGGCGCTTTTGGTTTATGGGTTCGGACACCCGAACGGATACCGGATAATTTTTCAAAACGGCTCAATGAAAAAATATTGACTGGAATACGGTGCTTCTTTTTGTTGTAATAAAACTCTCCGTGGTCATCGGCCAGACTAAACCTTGCATTTTTACCGATCTGCCACGTTGCCACCTTGCAATCAGCTACACGGCCACTTATTCCGTTATCGAATATGGTATGTATTTTAGCGTTCGGGAATTGGATTTTAAGCCATGTAAACTGTTCTTTAGTTGGTAATAAACCCAATGAAGCAAATGCACTCAAACAGGGCGGATCAACCCAATTGGGGTGATAATGGCAAAAGCACAACAGATCGCTTGCGGAATGACCGACAAAAAGATGGGTGACGGATACAGGCAAGCCGTCCGTCACCAACCACATACCTTTACAGACAGGAATACGGACACCGTTTTCATTCCAATGTTCTTGGGTCAATACCTGATTTTCCATTGTATAAGGAAACAGAATGTTATCCTCGACTATAGTGATATGTGGTGCAAAGAAGTTCCGTACTTCGGACTTCAATCGGAGAAATACCATTACCTTGCAACGCCACGTCCGTAGCCTCTGCTTTCCTGTTTATCACGAAGATTAAGCACGAGGTCTTGAACGGTTTTCTCATTGCCTTTATCTTTTTGTTTTTTATCGGCCATCATCATATCGGTCAATGCGCGGTTATATCCCTCACTATATCCCTCGCTCTGCGGTTCAAACCTACCTTTTAGGTTATTGATACCTCTGAACACCAAGTAAGATATACCGCCATCCAAAAGCACCGATAGGATAAGCCGTTTTCGGTCGGAACGGATACCCTTGTTGTCCGTAGCTGAATGTTGGATTTTGGTTCCATCTGTTAGTTCTACCACTTCACCGTTACGGAAAGCCTCCTGTTGCTTTTCCGAAAGTTCTTCGCCGTTTACTCTGATCGGGGCCTGTACTTCGTCGGGTTCATACGCTATAAATTCCCTCGTCAAGTCGTCATATTCAATGATGACTTTCTTCTTTTTGTTGCCGTCAATCTCCTGTTCCTTGCTGACTACGTGCTGTTCTCCTGCGATCAGGGCTTTTTCCTCGTCATCGCTCAATAATGGATGCCATTGCGGTTCTCGGTAAATGGGATGTATGTTGAGCTGGACATCGCCGAGCTCATTCCGGGTAAGGGATAACTTGGCATCGAGTTGACGGATGGCAAGCCCGTCGATGTTCAGACCCGCCATGCTCAACATATCGGTTCTTCTCCCTGCAAGCAGGGCATCGATATTCTCCGGACTGATACTGAACCCTCCGTCTTTGTAAAGCCCCAATTTTTCAAGTTCACTTAGGGGCATTTCATTTTCGTTGATGGGATATTTCATGATGTAATTGTTTGTTAAGTTTTAGATTTTATCTTCTGATACCATAGGCGGCAACAGCTTCCTTTTCGGCGTGTACCGGGCGGTGCAGTTCTTCACTTACCTTAACAGGATCGGGATGCTGTTTGGCGTGGAGCAGTGAACCGTATAGCCGATCAGTTTTCGATAGCGGGAAAATATTTCCCGTAGTCAGGTCTTCCACACGCATACGGCCACGTTTCAGATGACCTTGCACTTTGTAGACGGCATTGTTATAGGCAATTTCATCACCTATAGAAAGGCTGCTTTCTTTTGTCCTTTGTGGTCTTGCTTCGGCCCGTTCCTCGGCCTGAACATTAGCGGCTGCTTTGATTTCCCTTTTTTGCTCAAATGCCAAAAGGTAATTAAGGATTTTCTCGGCATCGGCAGCGGCGGCATGTATTTCAAAAGGTGTATCACGCAATATCTGTATCCAACTGTCCACGTAGGCAATGTGCTGGCCTGGATCATGGCCAATGTTGAGTTCCTGACCGATAAGCATCGAAGCGATTTCGGCACGGAGTTCTTCGCGGGCATACCCCTCTGTGCCAAAGCTGCCAATCATACTTCTATCCAGACGGTCTTTATGCCCCGTCCAATGGCCGAGCTCATGGAGCAGCGTGGCATAATACTTATCCGATGCGTCGAATTGTTCACGCATGGGCATAGTGATACTGTCGAGTGCCGGACTGTAATAGGCTCTATCTCCTGCTTTGTGGGTTATGTCTGCTCCCGACGCCTGAATGATATTTTCCGCTCTTTGGATAGCATCCCATTGGAATTGCTTTACGTCGGGTTTTACCAAAGGTTCGATGCCATCGACCTGTTGCGCATTGAATACCCATGCGCTGGTAATGATTGCCCGGTTCAGACCTACTTTGGCTTTTACAGGTTTACCCTGTTCATCTAAAACAGGCTTGCCCTGTTCGTCTCTTTTTGTAACAAGCTCATGGGTCTTGACAAATTGGATTAGGGATGCCTTTTCTCCCTTTCTTACTTTCCAACCTTTTGCAGATGCTTGGTTAAACGTCATCCAACGCGGGTCTTCACGGTCTGACGATAACAGCGAAAGGCTGTTTATTCCTTTGTAACGGTTACCCGTAATCGCATTGTAGGGCAGTTCAAAGACTGGACTGTTGCTGTTCCACGGCTTCTGCCACGGGGCTGTACCCTGTTCAAGTTTCTTGATAATGTTCTCCGCAACTATTTCATGCAGGGATTTTGAATTTTTACTGCTCATCTTCGTCCACCTCCGGGGATTCTTCGTCTGGCCATTCATCGGCGTATTCCACGCCATAAATGGCCGCTTCCGCTGGTGTCAGTCCAATGTCCTCACCACTGGCCAGAACACTTAATTTTTGTTGCAGTGATCTTAAATGATAGTCCATATTATTCGATGTTTAAGGATTGATCTGATTGTTCTTTTATCCTGCGTAGGAATTTCAAAGGGTCAAGGAATTTACCGTTGAATTTCACCGAAAAATGCAGGTGTTCTCCTGTCGCTCTGCCTGTGCTTCCGGTGATGGCTATGGGCTGTCCAGCTATAACTGTATCATGCGGTGAAACGAGTATATGGGAAAGATGCCCGTAAATGGTTTCTACTTCGCCATGTACTATACGTATGTACTTGCCGAGCAACTTATGTTTTCCGGTTTCTTTAACCCGGCCGTCAAGTACATTGAAAACGGGATCGGAACGGGCGGCAAAGTCAACACCGTTATGGTGTGAAGCCTTACCGCTGATCGGGTGGATACGGTATCCGAATGGCGATGTAACCTTTAACTTGTCCAACGGTGGGCTATAGTCGATAACCTGTCCACAAAGCATAAAGGGAACAAGCATCAACCACCCCCAAAAAAGGCTTGGTACGGCAATTCTGTTCCGTAGGTATGCGGAACGTTCGGATTTCTTCATGATGTTTTGGATTTTGGTTTAACGGCTTATATTCCGTTAAAAAAGTCGGGTGACTATTTTCTTTTGTTGTACTCCGTTATTTCACTTGGTGTGGGGAATTGTATGTTGTCCTGAACGGGAATAAACTGTTCGATAATTTCTTCAACCTCCCTGTTGATACGGAAAAAATTGTCCAATAGGATTTCTTCTTTTCGATCACCAAAGTCGTAATAGGTCGGCAGTTCCCGATAATTTGCTTCTTCTTTTTTGATGGCTTCCATGTCCAGATTGACACGGCAGTTAACCGCCGTGGTCTCGTATTTGCCCGTATAAGTTTCCATCGTATCACGGGCAACGATGCCGACGATTTCACCTGCTTTTAACGATGCTATCTTTCCGGCAGGAATCAGCGGTTCGAGTTTTTCATTTAAGGAAAGCGAGGTTTTCGTACGGTCGATGCTTAGGCTTTCTCCTGTCTGTTTGACCTTGCCAAACAAACGTTCCAGCCATTCTAATGTTTCTTTGCTCCTGACCGCACCGGACAGTACATTCCCCATAATGGACGTGATGGTTTCCGCTGTTTCTTTGCCGTATTGTTGGCGTAACATAGGCAACTCCTGAAGCCCCAAGACCACCCCAGAGAAATTGGATCTGCTCTGTGCCACAAGTAGATCCACACGGTGAATATACAAGCTGGTGGCCTCATCCACCACTAAACCGATGGGTAAATTGCCTTTCGTATTGATAAGTTTTGTCACCCGATTAAGTACCACCGACAGGCAAGCGGAGTTGATGCTCTGGGTTCGCGGGTCATTGGCAAGCACCAGCACACCGGGGTGTTTGGGGTTGCTGACCTGTAGTTCAAAATCATCCGCACCGAAAACCCAAAACGTTTCTTTGGTGGCCATTCTACTGATAAAGATTTTTAGCGTTCCGACTTGCCCCTCCAATTGATCGTACGATTTCGCCTTGTAGGCAGACATGAACGGCGACAAAAGGGAAGCAAGCTCCCCGTTACTGAACAGCACCGTAAAAATCTGTTCATAAGACAGATTAAGAAAGGCAAGTACATGGGGCAGACTGGAATAGCGTCCATCTTGATAGCTACTGAAAAAGTAAATACAGGCGGCAAGGAAGTTGATCGCAGACTGTGTAAAGAATTGGTCGCTACCACCGCTTTTGTCTCCCTTTTTCAACGCTTCAACGAGTGCTTCGGCCGTTTCCGAAGCATCTGCAAGGGTATTAAGATACTCCCGTTTCAAAGGGTTTACCCGTCGGCTCTTTTCGGGTTCGTTGAGATTGATAACATGGAAACGGTAATTCTTGCACCGACCGTTCTGTTTGGCAAGCAGGTAATGATAATAGGCTATTTGGCCGAGATCAGGGTATTTCAGATCGTATAGGCACATGGTGAACGAATTTGCCAGCATTTGACGGATGATCGGCATGATGATCCCAAACGATTTTCCACTGCCCGGAACCCCGCAAAGAAGCAGGCCCCTAAAAATATTTTCAATTAAGATGTACCCTTTACGGACTTTTCCTTTGTAATAGAACAACGTCGGGATGTTGATCGCATACGGGCTTACCACGGGTTCGGTCGGCTGCATAAAGGATTCTTCTTCGACGTTCCAGCGATCCTTTCCCAGATTGGAGCTTATGATCTTGGATACATTGTCCATTGCCATGTGTACCAAAATCGCTCCCGCAAAAGCACTCGTGACATAGGCGAGGTCATACCAACTGACCGATTGCCATATCGGGGCTGCTTCACGCCCCTGCAACCATAGGCCCGAAAAAAGGATAAGCATCCCCAATGCCAAAGGATATACGATCTGGGTCTTGGGATTGAGGTCTTTTTTCTTTCGGCTCAATGTTCCAACGGAGACCAGACAGATCAGCACGAGTGTAAAGAGTTTGCTGTTTATCAGTTCGGCATAAAACGGTACCCTCGAAAGTCTCTCCGCAAACAGGAACAACCCATTATCGGTTGTTCTTGTCATGAGAAAGCTATCTACATAGAAAAAAAGAAAGACTTCGAGGACAACGGATAGGTATATGCCAAATTGCAGGGAGCGGTAAAGGCCCTGTTGCTCTTTGGTTTCCTCCATAATAATTTGATTTTTAATGGCTGGTGGGCTGCCTTACGGCGGTCTTCCATGATTGTTGATTTTCAAAGGTTGGATACAGCCGACCTACAAGGTGTCGGCTTTCAGAATATCACCGTACTTTATTTTGAGGTTGACCGTACGGCCTGAAATCTGTTTTTCGGTGAGCGTTACCCGAAGTACCTTACTGCCGGGAAAGGTGGCCTTTTTCAGTACGAACACATTGCGGTGTCTTTTCTTAAACTCCGTCAGTGGCTGGTATTGCCACAAGGGTTTAATCTCAGCGGTCTGCACGTTCGTTGCTTTGGTGATCTTCTTATCCTCAATGAAAAACCGGAGTTCATCCACATTGTAAGAAAGGTTTGAGGTATTGGTAAATGATACGTCAAGAAAGATATAATCACCTATCGTGCTGATACCGTTAAGTACAATGCCTACACCGTATTCCTTTGTGCTTCGTACAGGATTGTGAACACTTTTTGTAAGCAGGCCGAGCGCAAGGTTTTTCATATTGCTACGGCTCAATCCGATTTCCGAAAGTTCCAAAGGCCGGGTGTGTTCCGGTTTGATTTCCAGCATGGCCGGAATGCTCTCGTCATTAACCCATAATGGGGCCGTTAGTCGGTATTGCGCCACGAAGTTATCGCCTACAATGGTAACCGTTCCGAGTTCATAATCGAGGTGTTCTGTCTGCGTGGTGTCCTCGTTCAATTTGATCCGCAACACGTTTTCAAGGGGCAGGTCGCCCGATACATGGTGCGAAGCGATGTCAACGTATTGGATGGGTTCGGGTGAAAGGATATGCACCGTATGTCCACGGTGCAGGCTTAGTTCGGGAAGTGTTCCTAATCGGGTATCCGTAGCCTGTTGACTGTGTGCGGAATATCCGATACAACATAAAAGGAAAAGGATAAGAAAATGATGTTTCTTTTTCATGGTGAAATCTTAAAGTGGTTTTACTGTTTGTAGTTCTGTTGGTTTTGGCGGAGTGCCTGGGGATCGATGAGGTACACCATCGTATTGAATTTTAGTTTGGCCCTGTTCTTCCGAATATGCTTTGATACGGCGGTCGTTGTGGATTGGAACATCCGCTGAATGGCGCTCATGACCAACTGGCTATTGTTTTCGGCCTGTTGTTGCAGGGTAATTCCCTGTGTGGTGTTACCGCCAAGCTCGCGGCTAAACTCCCTGAATGCCGACGCGGGCACGTACAGTCCGGGTGAACCGTCATTGTCGTAGATTTCCAACCGGACGGGCAATATGTTGTTTTCGTGCATAATGGAAGTGATGGTAAGCAGCACCCGTTGTCCTGAAAAACCGGAAATCCTTGCAAATACGTGTGTACCTTTCTTAACGATGTGCTGGCCGACCAATAGGTCATCCATAAGCCGTATCCGTAGACGGGAATCGGCATAACCCGTTATGTTTTCGTCAATGATGGCCTGTATGAAAGTATTGTCGCTTTCGGGTCGGATGGTGTTGAATGCTCCCTGACCTGTACCGTATTTGGAAACGGAAAGACGGGGCTGGTTTTCGAGTTCCCTTTTTTCTTCTTCCGTGCGTTCACGTTCCCTGCGGGCTGCCTGTTCGTCGGGGTCATTCGCCCTTGCCATACTGTCCGCATAGGCCATCTGTTTGCGAAAAAGTTCCATCGGATCGGTCTTGTCCGGTTCCGCTTTGGTCGGTTCGGGTCTTCGCTGTAATGCCGAAAGGGCCTGTTGCAATGCTCGGTCTTGGTCATCGTTTTCCGAACCTCCGTTAGTGGAAACAGGTCGCTGATTTTTGAGCGCCCGCTCGATGGAATCAAGCCTGCGCTTTTCTTCCTCGTTGTAGAGTTCATCAAAACGGAATTGTTCGGCTCTTTCTTCCTGTAATTGGCCTATGGCCGTATAGCCATCACCACGGCGGTACTGCTCACGGTAGGCGGCAAGTTTGTCCGAAAGCGCACGGTTCTTGACGTCTTCCGATACTTCGGCAATCTGCCCCTGCAAGGGATCGCCCTCGTGCTGGGGTGCTTCTTCCTTTGCAAAACCTGTTTGGTAGACGTAAAAAAACAGGCATAGGAAAGGCAGCACTATGAGGGGCAACACATAGCGCGGTTGTCTGAAATTGATTTTCATGTTTGTTGGATTGTATTAGGGTGAATTTTGGTGTTTGTTTGCTTCGGCCAGTCGCTTTTCGAGTATCTGCATCCTGTCGATGGCACTTTCCATCAGCAGGCTGTCGGCACTGTCCAAGCTTTCCTTTTGCATAAGCGTGTCAAGGACGGTACGGATTTCAAGCAATTCCTTTAAAGCTGAAACGGTGGTGACAATACCGCCCATTCCGTCCATTAGTGGTTGTTGCATGGAAAGTTGTAAGGGTTCTTTCTTCGGTATTTCCTTTGGGAGAAAAAGAAAGCATCCAACAGAAACGAGGATGCTTACCACCATTGCAGAAAATACCGCCCGTGGCCGGGCTTCAAGAAACTGTTTGGTACGTATGATGCTCCCATCGATGTACTTGCCAAACTCTTTGTAAAAAGCTGCCCACAACGTGGTATCAGGTGGTCGGTTAAAAGTTATTTTTTTGAACATAGCTGATGTCTTTGTTTTCGAGTGTTTTCCATCGGGTTATCAGTACACCGTGACCATTGTTCTCCGTACGCATTTCAAGGTCCCGTAAATAACCCTCGGTGACCAGCGAGCGTATTACGGTAGAGCTTCGCCGATCTATGGTCTGTTTGCCGTAAAACTTAAAGTATTTCTTTACCGGATCGACGTGGATGGAGTCCGTCTGGATGGTGAGCACGGAGCTGGACGAAAGCACGGAGTTAAAAAAGCCTTTTTCCCGTAGGTTATTGTACTGCAATGCACCGGATTCATCGATCAAATACATCGCTTTTCGCATCTGGTATTCGATAAACTTCTCGTCGGGCGCGAGGGTAAAGAACAGCGAATGAAAAAGGTTGATATGTGTCCGGTATTCCACGGGCCTGTTTACCTCTACGTCGGTTTGGCTTGCGGACATGGGTACATTATTGGCATCAAGTATATACACGGATTTCCGAGCATTGCCGACCTGTTTGTAGGCAAAAAAAGATACCGCCATCACCATGAGCAGGGCGGCTATCAGGCTTGCCCCCGCAATAAAGGTGGCAAGTCTGATCTTGGCTTCGATATTTTTTATTATCATGAATTGAAGTGTGTAAAAGGTTTAAAACTTGGCGATCAGCTTTCTCGCCGTACGGGCTGCGTTGGAAGCACCGCGACCCATTGTGGCGGCTGCCGAGGTGATGCCTGATGTCGATACGATCCATGTGCTGATGCTTGGCACGGTGAGCATGGTCAGTCCTCCGATCAGGAACGTCACGATCACGATCCCAAAACTTAAAATCCCGTTGCCCGCAAACCAGCCCATCTTCTCCAATGTATCTCCCGTACTTTCAAGGAGTTGTTGATACCTTGTAATTTCGGCTTCCATTGCATACTGTTGGAACAGGCTGGCTACGTGCATGACCAGATAGGCAATTCCCGAATAGAGGTTAACGGCGATAAACCGGGCTATCCACGTACCAAAGGAATCCCTAAAGGCGGGTAAAATTGATACGGCAACACTAAACGGGCCCAATATGATAAGGATGGTCGAATAGATGATCTGTATAATGAATATGATATAAACGCAGATGCGCAATAGCCAGACGGCCAACGTTTCTAAGGTATAGGTCGCCAGTAGCTGTAACCCCACTTGCATACGGTTTTTAAGTTCGACTATTGGATTCCATACAGAAGCAAAACCCTCTTTTACGGTTGAGGTCACGGCATCCCATGCCTGACCGTACCACGTATCCGCTTCTTTTTCGGCAATCTCGGTTTCGGCCTGTATGGTGGTCAGTTGGTCGGCAACGTCCACCATGAGTTTTGCACGTTGCAGGCGTAGGTTGTTAACTTCGATCTGTCCGCTGTCAAACAGGCTTTCCGTCTTGGCGGCAACGATGTCCGTGGGGTATGCCAGTACACGGGTAAACGTTCCCCACCAGATGATGACCATCACGAGCCCGAACGGCCGTAACAGTGGCATGATTTCCATTTTTTTGTCGCCCGCCATCATTTCGTATGATTTGATGGCAAAGAATATGAGCATGAAAATGGCGGCGAGGGCCTGTGCATCGGTGATGAACGTATCGAAGTGCGTCCATATCGTGTTTTTCATGCCTTTGAGAAAGTGCATAACACCCTCCTCATAGACCCCGTTCCCTTGTAAAAAATTGAACGTGTCTTTAAATGAGTCCGGCACATTTACAGGATTTCCCTGCAATAAAAAACGGGGCATTAGCCCCGTCATGTTCATAAAGTCCATAAAGTAATCTGATTTTGGTTATTGGGTTCTTTTTAGGATGTCCTCGGCAATCTGGACGTCGGAACGATCCGTTGCAAATTCCGGCAGATCGGGATCGTCACTACGTAGGCGGTCACGGTTCTTGGCCAATAAAAGGAATTTGGCAGCATAGTTCTTTTTGGCTTCCCATGCGGACTGTAGTTTCCTGTGTTCTCCAAGCAAACGGTGATAGGCCATGATACGGCTGCCTCGGTCGAGCGTAGTCGTTCGGGTCGCTTCCAACCGTTCTTTGAGTTCCGCACGTTCTTCGCTGTACCACTCCAATAGACCTTTATTTCTTAAATATTCTCCGACGTCCGGTGAAAGTCCGGCGAGCGGATCGGTGTCCGTGTCGCCCGTCAGGTTTCCAAATTCCTTGCGGTAATACAGAAGCCACAAAGGGTCGGCATCTGTGACCAGACCGGAATAATTGAGGGCCTCCGTGACCGCTACATTTCGGATAGTATCGGCGTGTTTTTTATAGGCTTCGTCCGTCTGTTGCATGGCCAGTACCATACCCATGCGCAAGGTCTGTGGGCCTGTACCGCTCAACGGTCGGCGGTCGGTCTTGGGGTAATTGGGGTGCCACGCCCAGGTGAGCCAATATTGGTAGTTCAGTCCCAAAAAACCTTTGGTCGGCGTAAACTTCTTTCGATCCCATTGCTTATGAACCACGCGTTCCTGTTGGTTCACGATATGTTTATCGGTCTGTCGCTTCACGTTCTGGGCCATCGTTCCCGTGGAAAATAGGAACAGCAGTAGCCAAATGATATTTATCTTTTTCATCTTTAGTCCTTTAGTAGATAATAGTTCCGTATGATCTCGTCCGCTTTGCGCTTGTCCATGTTGATAAAGTTTCGGTATGGGTTCGCCATTTTCAGTACGCCGTTGATCTTGGCATAATACATTGACCTCTCCATACTGAATACCAATGCCCGGATTACTTTCAGTTCCAGAATGATCTTCCGCATGAGGTGGTCTCTTTTTTCGTAGTCCATCAGCACGTTTTTTCCCTCTTGTAGCACGAAGTCGGAGACTTCGGCGGCAAGGTTTATGCCCCTGTCTTTGAGTTGGCGGGCGACGTCCTCGGCAAAGAGCAGCAACCACGGTTCGCCTTTGGCAGTTTCGAGCATCTTCGTGCTGTGGGTGGCGATGTCCTGTACGAGCCTCGAAATATGGAGCGCGGAGCGGCCGGACTTCAATGCCCGATCCACTTCGGTCAATGATCGGTGGATCATGTTCTGCACCAGCACCACGGAAGAAAGATTGACGTTAATATCGTCGATCCGTCCGCGGATATTGCCCAGCATATTGTTATGGGTCTGTTCGGAAACCAACCTGACCGCACCGTTTTCGTTTACGATGGCAAGATGCTTGGCATCATAGATGATCGTCACATAGCTTTGGGCGAAAGTCATCTTTGAAAGACAGATAAACAGAAGGATTATGAATTGTGTTTTCATCGATATAATTGTTTTTTAATGGTGATGAAGCTTACATGATACCCATGCAGATTTCATGGCTTAAATTCCTCCAATTGCCTTAAAATATTATCGACTATACGCTTGTCCTCATTGATATAACCGGAAAATGGATTGAGGGAATCGAGCAGCTTTTTTCGTGTCGAATAGTATAGGGTAGCCGCAAGCCCCCGTGATGCTCCTGCGATCTTCCGAAGCTCCTGCAGGACGTGTCCGTAAAGTATTCTCCTGTCACTTGCTTTCATCTGGTTAAGGTCACCGATACTGATAAAAAGTCCGGTCAGGTAGCGTGCGAGCTGCACGGCTTTTTCTGCCATATCTTTTTCTGCATCGATGGCAAGCAAAAGAAATTCGGGGTGTGTGGAAACAATGCCTATAATCCTTTTTTGTTGGTTTATGATCTCGGTGACTATTGGCGCGGATTCAAGCCCCATACTAAGCCCCTGCAATGCTGTTCCCAAAACCTGAAAACGGCTGTGCAACTGCCGATAGCGGGTTTTGAGTTTTGCCGTTTCTTCTCGGTTTACTTCCTCGTTGGCCGAGGTAATGGCCTGTCTGTTTCTTGCGGTGATCTGGCGGTCGTATTCATCTTTGCTGTGTTCGACCAATTGGTGGAGCAGTTCCACGTTGAGCTGTGCATTTGCTCTGGTCAAAGCTATGACCAAAAGCAAGAGGGTCAGGATAAAATATCTCATCGTTTGAGCAATTTTGAATTACGGATAATGTCATCGGCAATCTGTTTGTCGATATTGATAAACCCGGCGTATGGGTTGAGGGAGTTAAGGATACCGCGCTGTTTCGCCCAATACATACTTCTGTGCATCCCAAAGGTTACGCCTCGTAGGATGGTCAATTCGGTACGTATCCGGTTGAGCAGTTTTGCCCGTTCGCCCGCATCCATCAGGTTATCCTTTCCACCTTTCAGCACAAAAGTGCTGACCTCGGCGGACAGGTTCGTCGCCCGTGTCTTAAATTCCCGTGCGCCCGCTTCGGCAAATAGCAGGAGTACCGGATTTCCCCTTGCGATGTTCATTGCCTTTTCTACGTCGTTAACGATGTCAAGGGAAATGCTGGCAATGTCCTTTACGGTGAGCAGTGAACGGACAACGCCGGATACTTCGCTTAACCCTTTGTAAATCTTGTCCTGCAAATCGTTCACGATCAGGAGCTGGCCCGTGACGGCGAGCTGTCCACGCTGGATTAGTGTTAGGTTTCTGTTTACGTCATTGAGCTGGCTGTTCATCACTCCGGCATGGACGCCCGTTGCGGCTGCGACGGCGGGGTCGATGTAAATTTGACCTCTTGCATAGAAAACAGCAAGGGACAGGATCGTTATTGCAATAATTCGTTTCATGTAAAATCAGGTTTAAAGTATTCTCTTTGTGTTTCAACTGGCGCATTGTTCTCGTTCACCCGCCCGACAAAATCGCCCAACGCAAGACCGCTCTTTTCCATATCGGATACGAACGCCGTTAGGGCTTTTGGGTAGCTGCCATGATGTTTGGCGTAAATCTCCACGGCGCTTTTTTCGGGTTTTTCGGTCGTGAACGCCAAATGGTGGTAAATACTGACCTCCACGCCGTACACTTCCCCGACATTTCCCCGACGGATATAGAACTCGTTGAAACGGGCACGTCCGTCCTTGTTGTCAAGACGGTTGATCGTGAAAATCTTCTTCTGTTCGGCCTCGGTGATGGAAAGCAATTCGGCAACCTTTCTAAAATCGGCCTCGTTCTGTTGCAGCAGGATGATGGTATCCGAATTGTTTATGATGCTGTCCTTGATAATGGGGTTGCCGATGATGTCGTTGATTTCCTGTGTTACCTCGATGATTTCCCCCCAGAACTTCCGTACGGTCTTGTTTAGGTATAAAAGGAAATTTGCCATCATTGGTGAGGAAATGGCCCGCCATGCTTCCTCCAAGATCAGGGTTTTCCGGCGGTTCTTCCTGTGGCGCATCTTCTGCACGAACAGATCCATTATAATCAGCGTTACGATTGGCAGGAGCGTCTTGTTATTCTGTATGTTGTCAATTTCATAGACTATGAACCGTTCGTTGAATAGCGATTGGTCGGCATCTTCGTTCAGTATCGCTTCGTATTCGCCCCCTCTGTAAAACTTCTTTAATACAAACCGAAATTCTTCCACGTCAAAAGCGATGCTTTCTTCGTTCCTTATATCGGGGATTTTCCGAACGGCAAATTCATAAAAGGAATTAAAGTCCAACCTGTCTACGCGGTCTTCGATGGCTTTATCGAAATGATGGGCGTAATAGGCTGAAATGACATTGGAAATTACGTCACGCTCGACGGTGGTTACCGAACCCTCGGAACCTTTCCAGAGCAGACAGATCAACGTTATCAAAAAATCCTTTTTCTCGATGTTGTATTCTTCCTCGCTGATCGCAAAGGGGTTCATCGTAATGGGCTTTTCTTCCGAATAGGTGATGTACTTGCCCCCATAGGTGCTGCAAAGACCGGAATAGGAATGCCCCACGTCCACGATCACCACGTCCATGTTGTATTGTAGGTACTGTTGGACGATCGCATTTATGGCATAGCTCTTACCCGTGCCACTGCTTCCTAACACGAAGCGATTGCGATTTTTTATACGGCCTGTCCTCATAACGAGGTCCGACGGGTCCAGCGCAACGGGCACCCCTTGACGGTCGGTAAACCTTAGCAGAAACTCCGAGGGTTCGTCCGTCGGCAACCGTTCCTTGAAAAAGAAACAGAGGGCGGCATCGGCCGTCGTCAGGAACCAATCGTACTTTTTCAGTTCCACGCCAACGCCCGGCAAAGCACACCGGAACAGTTCCAATTGGTTGTAAGCATTGCGTGATGGGATGATCCCCTGTTGGAACAGGGCGGCTTCGATAAAATTGGCCGTTCTGTCGATCTTGTCCGTATCGGCGCATACGATCATGGAATAGTGCGCATTTACCAATAGCTGGTTATCACGTGCCACGTCTACCAATAAACGGTCGATGTCCTCCACGCACATGAGGTTGGCCGGATCGGGTACGCTCGAATGCCTTTTACGTTTTACTTCAAGTTTGCCAAGCGTGATCTGTTGGCTGGGTATTTCCAATAGCTGGTTATAGATAATGGTGCGATAACCGGGAACATGGTGTAGGAAAAAGAGGTTGTCCACCGGAAAATCGCGCATACCGTTCGTTTCATTTTTGGCCGTAAAGGTTCCGACCTTTTCGGGCAGGTCAACCGAATCGGTGTTGACCATGCTGATACAGCGGACGGCCCGGTCACCGATCCGCAACTCGCGGTCTGCTGAGCGGAGATTGTCCAACGTGATGTGTGGCTGCTCAAACTCTACGGCGAGCACCCTGTTTACAAAACGGTTTATTTCCGCTTCGGTAAGGTATGCAGGGTTAAGTGAGGCGCCGGAAAGCAGGTCAAATACTTTGGCCATGTTCTGCCCGAAAGTGGCCAGCACTTTTTTGTCATAGGTGTAGAATGCCCCTTTTTTGACCAGACGGGTAACGGTCAGATAGGTTCTGATCTCGGTATATTCCCGACCCTCAAAATGTTCTTGGTATTTCTGTTCCAAGAACTCGGTTGCAGGTTTGGGCTGGTATTTCCGTTTGATGAATACGTCGTGCTTTTGGATGATATGCCCCTCGCCAAGTATCTTGATGACGTTAAGCAATACCTGTTGGAAAGCGATATAGGCTTCGGGATCGGCACCATACTGCAGGACGGGATTGGTCAGTCGCATCACGACTGAAAAATCGCCCCGGTCGCCGTACAGTATGGACATCCCCTGATAATGGTCAATACCCACATAGGGCATTTCAAAGGCTGTCTTTCTTTCTGTTCTCATAGCTGATCGATAAATGTGCGGAGTGGATAAATACGCCTCGGTGGCGGGTTTTGTCATGGAGACCGTTACCCTGTTTCATGAATGTATAGGCAAGTCCTGCGCCCATCAGGGCAAGGGTGGCAAAGCCGCCCAGGATCAGGTTGGTCAGTGCGCCGATAAGTCCGCCGATGGCCAGACCACCGATAAGGGAACCTATGCCCCAATAGATAAACTTGCCCTTGAAACCGCGGTAAATAAGGGGCTTTTGCAGCCCCTTATAGACTGGATAACGCCCGTGTGTCATACGCCGAAAAACGCTTTGATGACCACCGACACGAGTACCAAGAACAGGCAGGAACCTCCCCACGACATCAACTCTTTATTGATGTCCTGATCTCCACTGTTCCACTTGATGTACACCCGTATTCCCCCAATGAGCCCGACGACCGCGCCGATGGCCAGAATGAGCGTCGAAATGGGGTCTACGTAGCTGGTCAATGATGATGTGGCGGCATCGATACCCACGGTACCACCTTGTGCGAATGTTGATTGGGCCGCCGAAAGGCAAAGCGCGGCCATTGCAAACAGTTTTTTAGTGTTTACTGTCATAGGGATAATGGATAAAAAGTGAATAAAAAAATGATAGGATTGTTAGTTTACCCCGAAAAGGGCCTTTAGTGCGGCACCGACGAGCGATAGGAAAAGGCAGGAAAAGAACCATCCCATGACCTGTGCATCGATATGATGCTTGCCGGACTGCCAGTTGCTGTACACCCGCAAACCACCGAGCAGCCCGCACACGGCACCGATGACAAAGGCAAGGTCAGAGAAGTTGTAATACCACGTATTGACTTCCTTGCGCACTTCCCTAAATTCGGCAAGGCCGGGCTGGGCGGTTGCGTACAGGGCAAAAAAAATGACAGTAAGGAATACTGCCACAAAGCGGATTGGTCGCATAATGGATTTAATAAGGGATGGCTTTGGTGTACTCGACCACGTCGTTTTGCATGAGCGATACGAGTTGCTTTAGGTTTATGCCCCCTGTGGATTGCAGGGGGCCGGACGTGATAACGGGTTTCCCCTCTGTTACCATAGGCTCGTTTTCTCTTTTGGATGGTTCGGGAACAACCCTTTCGGGCGGTGAATCTTCATCAAATGTCAATTCGTTTCCTCCATCGGCCGCGCGCGGAGCACGGCGTTGGATAAACAGGTCATACAGTACGTTTAGGGCATAGTAAATGCCATAGATGGCGATAACGCCGAGCAGGAATTGTGTCCAGTTCATAGATCAAGGGTTTTAATGTGTTCTTTGATGTATCGGGTGAGTTCGGGATGGGTTTTTAGAAATTGGTGCAGGCTGTAAGATATGATCTTGGTCATGTCGATACCTTTGGCAACTTTCAGTTGTTTGAGCAGAAAAAGGGTCTTGTCGTCCAGACGGATCAGTAACCGTTCACGCCCGGTCAGTTCATGGTTTTGGATACTTTCAAACAGGCGTTCCAGTGTTTCCGTTTTTTTCTTTGGTGTGTCCTTTGGTGGTTCTACCGGGGGGATTTCATTTGCCTGTGGCGGTTTCCCTTTCCGCATGGAATCCCGAAGCTCGTCGGCAAGGCTTTTTATTCCGCTCATAATGGTTCCTCCTTAGCAATGTACTGTTCATAGATCAGGTCTAAGAGCGGCAGGATAACGGGATATAGGATGATCGGTGTCTGGAATGTATTTACCCGCTGGAAGTCTATCCGGTCTGGCAGGCCGGGTGCGACCGTACCGAAACCGCGCAGGACATTTTCGACTTCCGTCCGGGTTTCGTACTTGACGGTGTTCTTGATACGGTTTGGCACGAAGATCAGGGGCGCCCGCTTGTTGATCCTGCCGATGACCATTGCAAACAGCAATGTGGAGTCCACCGAAAACTCGTCAAAGGCAAACGGACAGATCACCGCATCGGCGGCAGCAAATATGGGGATCAGACCATCGTCGTCCATCTTGCCCGGCAGATCTATCAGTACGATTTCGTTCCGTGACTTCCCCAGCTTCCGTTGCATTGCCGGAAAATGGCTGAGGTCGGCGGGTACGATTTCGTACAGCGGTTCATTTTCCAAGATTTTTGCTTTCTCGGCTTTGGCGGAAAGTGATTGCTGGTAATCCATGTCAAGTATCGTAACCCGCCGTTCCTGTTGCTGGGTCAGGTAGTTGGCGAGCAGCAGGGTGAGCGTACTTTTTCCCGCCCCGCCTTTTTGGTTTCCTATAAGTATGAGCATAGTGCGTGGGTTTTAAAGGTGTTGTTGATAAAGTGATGTCAGCGGGTATTTGTACGGGCTTTGCGCTTACGTCTCCGGTTGCGTCCGTGGATCGCTTCATCGTCGATGTCGTCGGAAATGTCGATCTGGATATTTGGTATCCATTGCTCGGATGTTCCCCGTACATGATCGGTATAGGTAGCGGTTTCTTCGGACGGCGTTTTCTGTTCCTTTTCGTTTTGTCCAGTCCTGTCCGCTTTAGTCTCTGCTCTGTCCGCTTTGGCAGATATTTCGGGTGTATTTTCCGATGGTGCGATAAATTCTGCCAACGGTATAAGGTCTTTGCCTTTATATACCATTTTCCTCGAATGGTCGATGACGGTATAACCGTATGGCGGTTTTCCGTCCTTACCGTGGAATATGATCTGTACCCCGAATTTGTCCGTTAGCATCTGCGCCATTGCCGACGTGTAGCCCGATGGAGCGGACGATCTATTGCCGGGAAGCGGGGCCGTAACATGGACAACCGCCGGATCGTACTGGCCACGGTACTTGGCAAAGACAGCGCGGAGCTGTGCCAGCCGAACGATGTCTTTACTGAATGTACCGATTTTGGCGTCCACTTGTTCCAAAGAGACCGCGCCTTGTCTTTTGCCGTAACGGCTGATCTGATATACCCCATCGGACAGTTTAAGCGAATAGCCCTGCGCTTCAAGTATCATCATGAATTGCGCCCGTGTGGAGAAACCATACCTCAATGCTTTCTCGATGTTCTTGTCGATCTCTTTCTTTTCGTCCACGCCCACGATACGGTTCAGTGCTTCGTAGGCACGGATTTTCTCGAAGCTGTCGTTTATCTTCTTGCCGTCTCGGTCTACCCGTGTGGAAACGATATGGATATGGTTGTTTGCCGTGTCCTTGTGGAATACCAAGAGGTAAGGTTGCTGGCCGTAGCCCATTCCTTTCAGCCATTGTTCGGCGATGGCTGTAAGTTGTTGCTTGCTATGGGAACGTCCTTTGCAGGAAATGACGGCGTGGAGCTGTGGGTACTTCGTCCGTTTACTGGCTGCGGATTGGGCTTCCAGATAATTGACGTAATCTTCTGGGCGGAGATTTTGCAGGGCCTGCAAGGCACCGAAACCCGATACTTTCATCAGTTCGCCTTTGTCCTTGTCCACTTTGTTCGTATTGTAACGCACCCCTTTGAACGTGGTTGACGGGTCAAGTATCTTGACGATCATGTCTGCCCCCTTATAAGCCTGATAAGCTGCCGGATGGACTGTTCCAATTCCCGTTGCAACCTGACATATTCGGTAAGCAAAGGGATAAGGTCACGGATAAGGAGAGCGTGCAACATTCCCTGCTGTTGCAGGGTATTGGCATGTTTCGCCAATTGATTGATGTTGTTGCCGGATCGGCCGATCTCTGTGCCGATATTGTCCAGCAGTTTCATGACTTCCGTTGTATTGACCAGCATCTTTTTGGAATGTTGGAGCACACGGATACGCACGATGTCCGCGCGGCTTAGGCCAAGTGCTTTTTCAAGTTCAAGAAACTGCGTCCGTTCCGCTTCGCTCAACCGGAGCTCAAAGCGTCGGGTACGCTGTTCATGGGCTGTAGGTTTTCGGTTTCCTTTTCTGTTTTTCATGGTGCTTGGTGGTTCAAGGTGACGGACTGGATTGCCTTAAAGATTTCAAGGGCGACCTGCGGAACGATGGCGTTGCCGTAGGCTTTTATGCTTTCGGCCCGCCACGCAGGAAAGGTAATTCCGTCCAGTCTTTCGGAAAGCCCATCATCTCGGACACAAAACGGGGGTTCACTTGGCCATCCCGTCCATACGGGAATGTCGTGCCATCGACCTGTTCCGCTGTCGGCAGCACTTTCAGCAAACGCTTCTGTATTTCGTTGGGCATCCTCTCGGTTATTTCCTCTGCCGGGCTCCATAGGGAGATCAGGGCGTGGTACACCAGAAAATCCGTCAGGGAAACCTGACCGCCGTTGCCCCGCTCGTTCTTCCTGTCCTTTAGCCGTCTTCTGTCCTGCGCCTGTTCCATCGTTGTTTTTATATTGCTTATTTCTGTGGCCGTCGGCGTGGGCAACAAACCAAACCCGATCCCGTTGGTGTGGAGCGCCAACGGCAGCAGCCGGAATACACAAAACGATTGGTGTGCCGTCTTCAAGTGTCGGAAGTACATATCCTGCTGATCCGATTTCTGAAATGATGCTTCCGATAACGCGTCGTTGGAGTCGGATGATGGTACTTGTTGCAGGTTGCTCACTGTCCTGACAAAAAAGCTCAACCGCTTTGATCTCCATTTCAGAAAGACTATCGGGTTCGAGAATGGTGAACAGTCCAGTAACGTTTTCAAGAACGATCCACTCCGGCCGTGCTTCCTTAATAATTCGGATAGTTTCCGGGAAGAGGTAACGGTTATCTTTCGCCCCCTTTCTCCGTCCGGCTTGACTGAACGGTTGGCACGGAAAACCTCCGCTGATGATGTCGATATGTCCTCGATAGTGAGCTGCCCGAAAATCGTAGATGTCTTCATAGTGTGTTGTATTTGGCCAGTAATGTTTGAGAACGGTTCGGCAGAATGGGTCTTTCTCGCACGAGAAAACGTTTCGCCAACCCATCCATGAAGCGGCGATGTCAAAACCGCCAATGCCCGAAAAAAGGCTACCGTGTCTTAGCATGGTGATTGTTTTAAAGGTTTATGGATGTTTTGCCGTTATCGGCGTATGTGGTACG
The DNA here is from genome assembly GCF_001899705.1 of Sphingobacterium sp. 40-24. Classification (NCBI taxonomy): domain Bacteria; kingdom Pseudomonadati; phylum Bacteroidota; class Sphingobacteriia; order Sphingobacteriales; family Sphingobacteriaceae; genus Sphingobacterium; species Sphingobacterium sp. 40-24. The sequence continues at coordinate 25,672 of NZ_MKWH01000038.1, forward strand.
CTATGCAGGAGAAAAAGGGAGTTGCGACCTTTTTCCTACCCTGGTACAGACCCGCTCCATCGGAGCCGGGATGTTCCGGGGCAAGTTGGTTTTTGTGGGTACGGCCGAGGTACGAGAGCCGTACGTACAAAAACACAACTTGCACAATACAAAACAAAAAACAAGGGTTATACCGCAAGGGGCAAAAAAGTGGGTTTTTGGGGGTGTTTTTTACATATAGGTTCGGGGATGGCCGATTGATAAATCACTTTTAAATCGGTCATATATCCATATATACAGCTGTCGGTATAGGTGTTTATATGGATAGCTGTATATCGGCATGTGCAGTTATCTGAATATCTATATATATGGATATGTGGCTATACATATATCCATATCGCTACCTATCTGGATATACCTATATCGGGATATATGAATATCTGTATATCGGGATGGCTATATAGATAGCTATCGGTATATACCAATATCCCGTTATCTATATAGCTGAATAACCGATTTCGATCCCTCAAAAAATCAACGCTTGGGGCCTGCACGTTGATGCTGTAATTCCTGCTCATTTAGGGCAGCCCTTAGCATATCGTTGTAATCCTTGTACGCCCCATAAACACCTGAACGGTCTTTGGCCTGTGGCACGGCTTCGATCAGCCTTTGGGTACAGTTACGGCCGGGATCGTCATTGTCGAAATACACGTCCACGGTGGGTATGCTCTTGACACGTTCGATGGCATTCTTCAATTGGACAATGGAATTTAGGACAACGGCGGTAGGCGCAGGATCTGGGCGGTTCACTTTGAGCCAGCTTAGGTAGTCCATATACCCCTCAAAGAGAACGGCATGGTCTGGATTGCCGGGTATAACAGAAATACCTTTTTTGCCGATACTGCTCTTGAAACCTTTGGCATTGGTAAACTCCCAATTGTCCTGATCGTTCTTCCAGCCAATGGCGTAGAAAATGCTTTTATTTTCGTTATCAAGACGGTTTCTGTAATAGATTTCGTGCAGGTGTCCATGTGCAACGTCCAATATCCCACGTTCTTCGAGGTATTTGGTCAGGACAAAGTTTCTGCCTATTGGCTGTATTCGCACAAGTTCAAAGGTGTATTCTTTCTGCTCTTGTTCTGTAGGGGATTTGACAGGTTTATAAGCTGGTATCATGGACACCTGCATATCGCAGGTATCCTTTATTTTATTGAGTACCTCGACAAAGGAGAGCTGGGGCCAGTAGGCAAGGCCGAGCTGGACTATACTACCGCCCTGTATGCCCGTTGAGTTTGGGCCACCTCGGTCGATCCATTTTCCACCCTCATCCCATACCGTAAGGGATGGCGTATCTTGCTTGGTTTCCCTTAGCATACTGTGGTAAAAGAGTTCCTTGCCCGATTTCCGTACCGGATGGTGGCCGAGCCGGGCCAGAAAGTCCGAAATTGGGATTTCCCGCAGGTCGTCCACGTTTACATATTTTGACATAAGCAGGGATTGGATAATTAAAGGGATATAACTTCGGCATGCGGTAGTTTGTCCGTGAATACTTCTCGCACTGATTGGTACCCGATCCTCATATCATCGACATAGAATAGTACCTTTTCAAAATGGCTGGCACGTTTCAGCGCTGCGGATAAAAATTCGGGATGGTTCAATATAAGCACCGATGCGTATTGCAGATGCTTGTCATTCCGTCTTTTCAGATAGTCCACATATTCGGGGAATATGGCAAGTACGGTTTCGCTCACCGAAATAGATGTCATTCCTCTTGGGCCGATACAACCCGTATAATTTTGGGCGCGCACTTCCCAACCTCCATTCTCGGTAGGCCAACCCGCTGCACAAAAATCCTTACGGTTGCCCTTTTGGTCGGTTACATAATAATAGACTTCTTGGATGTTCAGATCGGCGAGTTCCCAAAGACCGCTTTCCATCAGAAAATCGGTAATCTCTTTATTGTATCCTAATGGGCCTGTGTGGTCGATTTCGTAATAGGGTATTTTAGTTGCTTTTCGTTTACGTCTGGGTCTGTCTTTTCGATTTACCATCCTCAATTCTTTGTTTAGTATTTCTTGGAGACGTTCCCCGATTTCTTCGGTAGATAGGTTTGGCCAATAAGTGCGGGCAAAATCCATGAGCCCACCACCTTTGCCAAGTGAGCTGTCAAACCAAACGTTCATTCGATTATTTACCGTCAGGACTATTTTGTTATTAGTTCGCTTTGCGAACACGCTGGCGTACTGAAATTCATCGCCATTGATTGATACAGGTTCATGCCCTAATGCTTTGAGCAGGGAAACGATGTACAGTAGGTCATTAACTGATGAGTTGCTTTTGTTAAATGTCATAAGGAATATTTTTGATGTGATGGATAGGTTTATAGGTAGCGCATGGCTTCACGGGATTTACTCACGGCTTCGATCTCCATGCGGTCGATCCTCCACGCTGCGGAGTGGTCGCCGTCCTTTCGCGGGGTAATCAGTCCCAGACCGATCCAATGCTCTACGTTTTTTCGTCCGTACCGTTTGAATGCCTCTGATTTTTTGAGGTACGGCCTGATATGGCCAGTTTTGGACAGGGCCAGTTTTGCGCCCATTTCGGCAGCATAAGAAAGCAATGTCTGCAATTGCAGCGGTGTCAATAGTATGTTCATGGCTTGTTTGGGGTTTAATGGTTTACGGATAAGGGGAAAAGGGATTTCCCACAATGGAACCGGCAACGGGTAACGAACCCGAAATGATCCGCTCTTGCCGATTGATAGTAAGTTGTCGGAGCTACTCACGTCAGTCCGTACGGACCGGACTACTGCCTGCCAATGCGCTTTCAGAATATTGGTACCACCGAGTATTTCGGCTTACCTCACTTTCGCAAAATTTCCTGCTGCTCGCAGGATAATGCTTCACTCCTCGATGTCAAAGATCGTCCATGCTCCGCTATCGCAGCGGATGCGCTTACCTCTCCGCTACGGGCAGGTAGGTGATCCGATTGCTCGAAGCCGCGACGGCTTCGAGTTCCGATCTGTCAAAAAAGATTTGGGAAGTGTCGGTAGGTTGTTGTTTGGAGATCAGCCCCTCACGGAGCCATCTATCTACATTGCTACGGCCATACAGGCGGTAAGCGTCGGCTTTGGTCAACTGATCTGGAACAGGTTGTTCTTCTTTGATTGCGTTTGCTGTTCCTTGTTCGGCTGCATTTTTTAGCAGCGTTGCCAGTTCCGTGTACTTCATTCTTCCCGATGGATTTATTCTTCCATTCGGGTACAAAGCACGAAAACGGGCCAACGCAAAAACAGTGTAACGGGGTGAAAGAAACGTTTCACCCTTGCGTTAAAAAGTGGGTTTAAATAGTATTAGAACGGGTTTTTAGGGATTTTCAAAAGTGCGGTATTTTATAGGGAGAGGTTCTGAATTGACTGGAAAAGCGGTAGAAATGTGGAGACCTTTGGGGATGGTCTGGTATTGGCAAGAATGTAATATAATCCGTCATACTGCCGTTAAGAAATAGAAACGTCATCTTTCACATTTGACTTGAAAAAGTTGGGATGATAGGATATTTATTTTTAATTTACACCACGTAATCTAATTTAAAAAATGACATCAACAGATATATTCCTAACCCAAATCCAGAGTGATGTTGAGTTTATACAGCGTGCGAAACGTATGGGGTTGGAAACGCTGGGCGACATTATGGATATTAAGCTACCCGATCTGCGAAAGAAAAAAGATTTCACCTATCTGTGGTATGCCGATCTGTTGGCGATGCTGGATAAAAGAGGACTTCTCGAAGAATTTGAACGGAGACAGCTTTGAATTTTACGCTATCTGGTAGGGGCTAAAAAAGAAAAAGGCGAATTTTGAACAATTCACCCTTGTCTTGTATTGTCGTATTTTTTTAAGTGTTTCTTTTCGATAGTTTTTCCTCTAATTCAGCGATATACTTTCGTTGCAACAATAAGATTTCTTCATTCTTGTCTATCAGTTTATCTTTTGATATTAATTCATTTTCTAATACGCTGATCTTTTGTTCCCATTCTTTTTCTTTCAAATTACGGAAAGTTTTAAACGGTTCTTCCCCATAGTAGTATTCAAGAAAGTCGTGTTCCAATTGTTCACTAATCACTTTGAGTAATTCTATATCTATGGTAGACCTTTTATAAATGCCGGCAACAGCTTGTTTAGTTCTGTTAATTTTATCGCCAAATTGTTTTTGACTTAACCCTTTTGAAGTGGCAATTCGTTTTATTATCTGTCCTATTTTTTCATGCATAGAACAAATATGATAGTAGAAAATTGTTAAAACACCTACCAATCGAACCATATAAATTGACGAACGTATTATTTTACTTGTCGTTATGTAAATTAATTTTTATAATTGTATTGATAAATGATGATACGATGTTCAAGAATTGGTTTTAGAACTAATTAGGGAATAAGATATTAGCCATTTAACGGCTTTAATGATACGGTTGATCCTCCCCAGGCAAAAACGGAAGTCAACCGGATCGAGTGAAGCCCCATGTCGTGCATGTATAATTTTTTATTATAATTTTACATGATAGGCGGCATGGTGCGCTCACTCGTTTTTCCGAACTTGCCTGGGGAGGAGACGAGCAGAGGCCCATGTCGCTTATTTTGTTTCGGCCCTTGCTCTTTTACATAAATTTAAAGAGTAAGCTATGTATAATCTTCTCAAAAACGTAATCTGTCCGCCGGAATAGTCCGTTACCCCTCTATGTTGAACCCACACATATCAGTGCCTTATCAATCTTACGTGGTTTAACACTTATTATTCAATTCATAGTTTTTTCTCCTGAATTATCTCGGCACCTAAAATATCCGATCACAATCGGACAGGGAAAGCTATGCCTTTGGCTCACGAATAAAAACTTAAAAATGAACCCAAATTATTCAAAATTCCTATCATTCGATTTAGCATTATATGAAATCCACGACGATGGGTACGATCCTTTAAGAACTATTGGCACTTTTTGGAGCAAATATCCGATGCATACTATTTGTGATTATTTGATTGAACTTCAAACAGATTTAAAACTACGTTCCCCGAATGCAGAACAAAAAATCGATGATGAACAGCTTTACGCTTTTTCAACAGATCTATATCGTGTTCTTGTGGCTTATCTCATTGCTCATTATAAAGAAATCGATCTATCGAAGATATTGTCTTCTCCTGTACGTGCCATTGTCAAAGAGGAACTGGAAACAAGTAAGAAAGTCTACGATTTTTTTCAGAATAGTCCACAAATAGATAAAAGTACTTAGGTTATGGAAAGAGCAAAAATACAGCTAAAACTTCCTAACCTGTTGTTAGGGAAAAGTAATGGAATGATTGATCTAAAAAGGATTGCATTCCTATATAACAAATATTTAAAGCCTGCCATTAGAGGGCATAGACTGGTAATGTTCGGCAGGCACTTTTTAGTATTATGTTTCGTGTTGTTTAGTGTCGGGGGAGCCCGATCGCAGTCCCGAACCGAGTTCGGGACTGTTAACAAACAAAACATTACAGCTCCTAATATTGGCGATCCGATCCCAAATGAATTGTGGGGTATTCCCTTACAAGTGGTCAACGATCCAGAGGGTAAAAAGAGCAGTACCCTAAGCGATTATAAAGGCAAGTTAATCATTTTGGATTTTTGGAGCACGTGGTGCGTGCCTTGTATCCGAAATTTTCCTAAGCTGCATGATTTGCAAAATGAATTTGGCGACAAGATTAAGGTCTTGGCGGTAACACCAGAAAATACCGACAAAATAACTAAGTTCTTTACAACGGGTGTAGGTAAGGAACATACCTATGTTCATTCGGTAATTGCCGATAGTGTTCTTTCCCGATACTTTCCACACATGGGTGTACCTCATATTGTTTGGATTTCGCCCGATGGGCGTGTGCTGAATACAACACAAGCCGATCAGGTCAGTCAAGCTAATATAGAAGCGGTGTTAAATGACCGAAAAACGAACATGGTCGCAAAGATCGATATTGATCGCAATAGACCTTTATTTCTTTCGGAACACTTTAGTGATAACTTACAATTAAATAGCTATTCCATTTTTGCAAAGGGGTATTATCCTGGATTACCGTCAGGAAATAATTTTAAGAAAACGAAAGACGGTAAAGTTTACGGTAGACAAATGACCAATGCGACAATGATGAGTATATATAATCCGATATTATACGAATTATTTAGTAAAAATGGCGAGCAATTTAATTCAAAACGCATAATAACAGAAGTCGCAGAACCTGCATTGCTACACCTAATAAAAAAAGACGGAAAGTCCGATAAGTCTAATTTTTACAATTACGAGTTGATTATTCCTGAAGAAAAAGCAGACAGTCTTTATTATTATATGCTGGCTGACCTTAACCGTTATTCTGAATACACGGGTACTATTGAGAAACGCATGGTTGATTGCCTTGTGTTGGTTAGAACTTCTGAAAAAGATAAAATTAAGAGCAAAGGCGGAGAACCTAAGATTGATTTTTCTGCGTCGCCAATCATCTTGACCAATCAAAAACTTATTGCGGTGATGAATATGCTTAGTGATCGAGCGAATATTAAGTTACCTATAGTAGATGAAACTGGCTATACTGATAATGTTGATATTGAATTTTCCGGTATTAACGACTTAGCCAGTTTAAAAAAGCAGTTGAACAGTTACGATCTCGATCTCGTACCCGCGAAAAGAGACCTCAATATGTTCGTAATCAAGGACAAGTAGCCTCAATATTTTTAACTATCTAAATCTTTTATGAATGAAAACTATTTTACTTCTTATCACAACGTTTATTTCTGTTTCGTTATATGCGCAGGAGCGTATATCAGGCAGAATTATTACCGCTAATGATAGCACACTTATCGAGGGAGCAACTGTATCCCTACAAGGAACAAACCTATCAGTTAGCACCAATGACAAAGGTAATTTTACTATCCAAACGGTCGGTGGTTCTATTGCTGTTTTGTTAGTTAATCATGTAGGCTACGAACCTATAAAAGTAAAGGTAAATCTTCCACAAAGAGAGATTTTAAATATCTCTTTGACTGCATCTATACGCCTATTAGATGAAGTGGATGTCGTATCGACCGGGTATCAGAAAATACCCAAAGAACGGGCAACAGGGTCATTTTCGACGGTGAGCAATGAACTATTTAACCAGCAAGTGGGTACAGATATTCTTTCCCGACTGCCAGCTATTGCAAATAGTATGGTGATGGATAACGGAAAGCAAGGCGCGCCACAAATGATGATACGGGGATTAAGTACCATAAGTGGGCAAAAAGACCCCTTGATTATTGTAGATAATTTCCCGTATGACGGTGATATTAACAATATCAATCCAAACATTGTAGAGAATATAACTATTTTGAAAGATGCATCGGCTTCCAGTATTTGGGGGGCAAGAGCTGCCAACGGTGTTATTGTTATTACAACGAAAACAGGAAACTTTAACAGACCTATTTCCTTAGATTTTAATTCCAACTTAACTATCGGGGCCAAGCCGGATTTAGGTTATATACGGCAGATGTCATCCAGTGATTATATTGACGTAGAGCAGGAATTGTTTAACAGAGGTTATTACGATAGCGATATTAATTCTCCAAGCCATCCGATAATCAGTCCAGTAATTGACCTTTTAGAAAAAGCCCGCGCGGGGACATTAACACAAGAGCAGGCACAAAAACAGATTGATGCTTTAAGAAATGTGGATGCAAGAGATCAATTCAATCAATATACGTACAAGCCATCAGTTAACCAGCAATACTTTTTAAGTGCTCAAGGTGGAGCAAACAAGTTTTCTTGGACTTCTTCGGTGGGTTACGACAGTAATAAGGATAATTTGGGAAGTACTTACGAGCGCATTAATCTTCGCTTTCAAAACACCTACCGTCCAATTGAGCGGCTTTCTCTTAGTACTGGACTATATTATACGCAAAACCAAAATAAGTCAGGGCGTTACGGCTACAATAATATCTATATGAAAGGTGGTAGTTTTGTACCCTACATGCAGATTGCTGATGCAAATGGGAATGCCATTCCCGTTGCAAGGGACTATAATCAAAGCTACGTCCAGAATCTTGGTGATGGAAAATTACTTGACTGGAATTATTATCCGCTAACGGATTGGCTATACCAAACCTCAAACGGCAGAGTATCCGATATACTGGCAACGACTACCATCGATTACCAAATTATTAAGGGATTAAATGCTATTGTAAATTACCAATACGAAAGACAGGTTGGAACAAACACAAGCCTTGCCGACGAAAACAGTTATATGGCGAGGGATTATATCAATCGTTTTTCTCAAATCGTAAATGGGAATGTAATTTACATTGTACCTTATGGCGGCATATTGGATAACTCCAACAATGTTTTAAGCGCTAATAATGTGCGTGGTCAGTTTAACTTTGACAACACCTATGGTAAGCACAATATAACTGCCTTAATTGGTGGGGAAGCACGTTCCGCTCAAACCCAATTAAATCAAGCACGTTTCTATGGTTATAATCCAAACACCTTAACTACGGGAAATGTGGATTATACCAAAACATATCCAAATCTTATACACGGCGGAGCCGATTTAGTCTATCGAGGTCAACACCTCGGCGAAACAAGTACAAGGTTTATATCTTATTTCGCTAATGCTGCTTATACGTTTGATAACAGATATGTACTTTCGGCAAGCGCCCGTCGTGATGCAAGTAACCTTTTCGGTTTAAAAACTAACGATCAATGGAACCCCTTTTGGTCGGCAGGACTTGCATGGAAATTATCCAATGAAAAGTTTTACAAAGTTGATTTTTTACCATATCTAAATCTGCGTACAACTTATGGTTTTAGTGGTAATATTGACCCCGCTATGGTTGCGGTAAATACAATTTGGTATCCCAACAATGTAAACATTTTTACAGGGGCAGTGTACGCACAATTTAATAATTACTACAATCCATTATTAAAATGGGAGACCTCAAAAATGCTAAACCTCGCTGTAGATTTTCGACTGCGGAATGACCGTTTATCTGGTTCAATAGAGTATTATCAAAAAAAGGGTATAAATCTTTTTGGAATGGCTCCAATGGATTATACAACGGGTGTACCTCCCACAATGATGCGAAATGTAGCCAGTATGAAAGGAAACGGCTGGGATGTTCAACTAAAAAGTATAAATATAGATCGTGCATTTAAGTGGAGCACCATACTGAATTTTAGTTTATACAAGGATAAAATTGTCAGCTATCGAATAGAAAGAACATTGGCGCAACAATATGTCAATGTTTCCTCTCCACCCATATCGGGCATTGAGGGAAATCCTGTATATGCAATTTATGCGTATAAATGGGCTGGACTTGACCCCAATACGGGAGAAGCGCAGGGATACCTAAATGGAGAGGTAAGTAAGAATTATAGCAGTATTGTTGGAACAGGTACTAAGGTGGAAGATCTTGAATATTTTGGTTCGTCAATTCCTACCAAATTTGGTTCACTAATCAATGCAGTGTCCTATAAAAATATCAGTTTGCAAGTTGGTGTTTCATACAAATTCGGTTATTGGTTTAGACGTAACTCGATTAACTATACCAACCTGTTTTATAACTGGCAAGGGCATTCCGATTATGCACTACGTTGGCAAAAGCCAGGTGATGAGACACAAACAAACATACCTGTAAATCCATATACAACAGACCTTAATCGGGATGCCTTTTACAATGGTTCCAGCGTTTTAGTAGAAAAAGGCGATCATATCCGACTCCAATATATAAACCTCGCTTATGACCTTACGGTTGCAGAGAACAAAGGAAAGGGTATCAAGGGATTGCAGGTATTTTTCAATGCAAATAATCTTGGGGTATTATGGCGAGCTAACAAGGCAGGGATTGATCCTGACTTTGCTTTAGGCTTCTTCAATATTAAAACTCCTGCAAATTATTCACTTGGTCTTAAAGCCAAACTATAAAAGATATTACGATGAAAAAGAACACTCAAATAATTACATTTTTATTGTTACTAACAATGCTTTTTTCAGGATGCGAAAAGTTTCTTGAAGAAAAATCGGATAAGAGTTTAGCCATTCCTACAACTCTACATGACTTGCAATCCTTACTTAATAATGCTTATGATATTAATCATATATTTTGCTCAATAGGGGAAGCAAGCTGTGATGACCATTTTTTAAAAGATGCAGATTATAACGGTTTGTTTTATGAAAGTGATAAACGACAGTACACATGGCAACCAGATTATGTAAGTCGTCCGCTGTCTTCGGCAGGTGATGAATGGTATAATTGTTATAGAATAATTTATATCTGCAATTCGGTTCTACAAGGACTTGAAGAAAACAATTTGAATGGACAAGAGGCGGATTATATTAAAGGACAGGCTTTGGTTTTTAGGGCAGCCCGTTATCTTGATGGTGTACAAATATGGGCTCCCGTGTATAACAAGTCAACGGCAAATACAGACTTAGGAATGGTATTGCGGTTGGACCCTGATATGAACATTACGTCGGTAAGGTCATCCGTACAAGAAACCTACGAACGGATACTGAAAGATTTAACGGATGCACTTCCATTATTACCGCCGACAATTATTTCGCCTACATTACCGACTAAAGCTGCTGTTTATGGATTGTTGGCAAGAACTCATTTGATAATGGGAAATTATGCCGATGCATTGGATAATGCAGAAAAGGCGTTTGAAATAAGTAACGACTTGATCGACTTTAATGGATTAGAACCAAATGCAAACTATCCTATTCCAGCAGTAAATCAAATAAGTAAAGAAATCGTATTTCAAACACGAATGTTTTCATCTAATATTAACAACTTTAATATAGCAAGAATATCGCTATCACTGTATAACCTGTATGATGATGGGGATTTGAGAAAAAAAATATATTTCCGTGAAGTTGCTGACGGCGAGTATAGATTTAAAGGTACGCATACGGGTGGTACTGCTCTTATTACAGGAATTACTACAAGTGAGTTACTTTTAATTATCGCAGAATGTAATTCCCGATTAGATGACCTTAGCGAAGCTGCGAAAGCGCTGAATAAATTACTGATAAAACGATGGGATACCAATCAATTTATACCTTACTCTTTTACTAATAAAGATGTCGCATTGAAGACGATTTTAAATGAAAGAAGAAAGGAATTGGTGTATCGTGGCCTTAGATGGTCAGATATTAAAAGGTTGAATAGGGACGGATACAATATAACATTAACACGAACGGTTAACGGTCAAACTATAACATTACCACCCAATGATTTACGTTATGCCATTGCTATTCCTGAAACTGTAATAGAAATTGGTGGAATACAGCAAAATCCAAGATAATTACTACAAGTAAAAGGGGCTATTTTTAGAGTGCCCCTTTTACGTTTTGGAATATTTCTGAATTATTCCCGTTTACTGTCAACGATAGCCAATACTTCGTCGTTATCTTTCCCATTCAGCTTGCTTTGCAAGTCCATTTGGTTTTCCGCAGTTATCTGACAAGGCGTTTCTTCTCCAGTATTACAAGCTACTGGAGAAGTTCCGGGTTGCCAATTGGCAGGGTCAGCAAATACACCCGGATTTGCAGTACCTGTGTAATGATAAGTACTTGCTGTACTTGCCATTTTAAACGACATGGTTGCTACTCCGATTACTAAAGCAAGAACCATCATTAAATTTACTTTCAACTTTTTCATTGTCTTAGAATTTTGACGTTATACAATATTTTATATCTGTCTTTTGGCCGACCCGCCCTCGGTAGTTCTGTTTCCCACGTCACTACCTCGTAGTTTGTACCATAAATAAAGTCCACTGATACTTAGGGCCAAGAAAAATAGGTTAAAGAAAAAGTGCTGTATCCAAGTCATTCCACTAATCACCGATCCACATCCGCAGGGTAGTTTTTCCCATGCGCCCAGGAGAGCCACGCCTATATATCCTGTAAAGACAGCCATCAATAAAGTGGATAGGATTAAACCTATCCTGCGGAATTTCTCGGATACTAAGGCGAATGCGATCAACAGCTCCAAAGCTGGTAGGGTATAGATTAGCACATAGCCTAAATCATTAGAAAAAGGTTGTTTTAAGATACCATCTTTAAAGGATGCAAAATCTATTATCTTATCGATGCTCACGGGCACCCAAAGGAGTAGTAACAGTGCAATTACTATATTGAAAGCGATCTGTTTTCTCTTTCGTTGGTCTTGATATGTAATTGTTGTTTCCATTGCTTTTGATTGCTAATGATAGCTGTATCATCCTTTGGTATAAAGTTCACCAAAGATGGAAACGTGGGAAAGAAAGAAACGGTAAAAATTGAGCAAACTTGTGCTAAAATCTTACCATATTTTTCAATTTTCGGGAAAATGTTTACTTATTGCGTTTTTGGTAGCTCTCTAAAGCATAGCGAAATGTTCGTTCATCGGTATATCCAACTTTCATATAAACGTCTTTGATGAGTATGCTCTCCTGATCCATTAGGTTGATCGCTTTTTCCATGCGTAGATCGGTGTAATATTGTTGGACACTAAGATGGTATCTTCGTTTGAATATATTTGTCAAGGTTCGTTCTGTCATGTTGAAGTGATCGGACAAAAACGTAATGCTCAACCTTGCATCGCGATAGTTAGCTTCTACAAAAGTTTTGATTTCAAAAGCTATATCACTGTCCTGATCTTCTAATGCCTTGTCGTAGTATTCCAGCAATAGACTGATATACTTACGTAAGTTGCCGTCTAATGCTCCCTTATTCTCCCGTGAGTAACTATAAATTTTATAAAGCCACCGCTGTATTTTTCGATCCATGCGACGCATATACATGGTATCATAAAGACGTTTACTATGGGTGAACCTTTGCAGGATACATTGGATATTTTTATAATCATGGGTGATGCTCCTGATCCAGTCGGGGTCTATGCTCACGACCAGCGCGATATGTTTTCCTTTCTTGGCATAGGCAAAATATGATCCTTTATCATAGTATGACATCATGAGCGTATTGGCCTGTGTCCTTACGATTGGTCTTTTCTTTTCGGTCGTATAGAGCAAACTTCCCTTTAACATAAAATACATATATAGTTGCCTATCGTGTATAACGAAAGGAATGTAAGTGTGTTCTTTAACATCAATCTCAATCAGATCAATAAAGAATGGATTGTGAACCAACTGTTGACTGAACAATTGTAACTCCGGTACTTTCATAAGACGTTTTTCTTTAGCAAAGGGCAACTGATACCTATTCCAATCGGGAAAATCTTGGGGCTGCTCATTGAGGTATAACCGCTCGTCGTCGATATAGAGTGTATAGGGTATCTTCATGAAGTATGCTCTTTATCTCGGTTCGTATTGTGATGCTCGTTCAGCCAGTTGACCATACCGATCAAATGCCCCTTAACTTTATTCGCTGTTGAATATTCTATATTGGTAGATTTCTTTTGCAGGCTTTCGGCGGAGATAAAAGATGTCTTAGGTGTGCGGTAGTGTCGTGCATAGTGTGCAAAAGTCCGTCCTACATCTTCTTTAGGTAAAATCCCTCTCTCCATAAACAACCTCACGAATACACCTAATTGAGTAACAGGAACGCTTACCTCCATACGTTCGTTTTCCTCGGTGAGTTTATGATCTTCAATTTCGGATCGGCGCAACTCCATCCGTTGATGAAGATATGCTTTCTTCTCTTTTAGAAATACCCTTAATTGTTCTCTAATGGATATGTCTTCGAGCATCCATCTTAAAGCGGTTCTTGGGGGTAGTCCGTTTATTCTATCCTCGAATCCGATAAGTATTTCCATCTGCTCGTGCAGGCTTGGCGTGTCCAAGAGCACTCGGTTACAATTTATGATGCAGTAATTGAAAAAAGCCGGGGTATTAAAATCATATTGGTACAAGAGGTTTTCCATTTCCGGCGTTGAATAGCTTTCCGAATCTTCCAGTCTGTCCAATATCAGACAGGCATAATCCAGATCGGATTTCTTCATTTCTTTTTTTCGGATATGGGATTGCAGACCGGACAACAAGAGCTCGCTTAGTTGCTTATCTATATTGGAGTTTCCGATTTGTTTACGGACGATTTCAAACTTTTGGTTTAACATGATCCTTATATTGGATAATGAATAGTTTGTTAAAGGAAGTCCCAATTGAATTTCTCGGTCAAAGCCTCCGCACATTTCCATAAGTGATCCCAATAAAGAAAGAATGTGACGATAAATATCCCGTATGTAGTTTGGGAAACGGCCTTTGGTCCACAATGCAGACATTTTAGTTAGATAGGTATAGATTTTATTGCTCACTTCTATTAATTGAATGAGATAAATTCTTGCAACTTTCTCTGAATTTCCAAGCTGTTCAATAAAATAAGGCCGAAACTGCTTAATCTCTTTCTCTAAATCGGCCATTAATTGATAAAGAATGTCGTGTTCTTCGTAGATATTTAGTTTACTGGGATGTAAACTGTCTTCCAATGTGTACAGCCAATTCATTGATACTCCTTCCATAAACACAAAACTTATAATCTGACATACAACTAAGGTTTTGAATAAAACCCAAAATAGGACAAAGCATAAGCGGCTACAAGTACAACTTTTGGTGTTCCCTTTTTGTACCCGTGGTTATTTAAGCAGAAATATGAAAAGGTTTAGGTTTTTCTTAGGCTAATATTCTTTGATTTTCTCTATGATCCGTTCCAATGTTTCGATAGCAATTTGTCTGTCTCTTTCTTCGGGACTATAGGCTTTGCTTCGCATTGCACCGTGTGAAATATCTTCTTTATAGGGGGTAGAAAGATAAGGGGCTATCGTTCTAAAAACCTCATTTAGTGATTTAGCCTGGATAATCCTTAGATCGTCTGTAGCGCGAAGTATCAATGCCATTTGATCGGTTGAAAGGACACAAAGGATTTTTTGTTTTGGTGTTTGTTCGATACCATTGCTACCCTGTAATGGCAATACAACTAATCTCAATTTCTTTTCCAAATAAACTATTTCCTGCGAAAACCAATTGCCGATCACCGTGTCCAAATCCCGATATTTCGGATTGAGTTTCATATCTGGTTTACGATGCAATTGGTTATATGCTTTGTAGAAATACAATAATTTATCCATTTTTTGTACGGGCTGCTCATAACGATTAACTTCGGTAGCAAGACGATCAGTAAGCAAATTCATAAATTTTTTACTGTTGAAATTCAAATATATCAGCAGATGTTCTAATTGGGAAAATTCTTCATTGTCATTATGCAACCAATCAATCTTTTCCAATCCATTTATAAGCTCCCTAAAGTACAGCACAACTCTAAAAGTCAGATCATACGGATGTGATGGCGATGTTATAAAATTTGTCATCTTATTGACCAATAGTTTCACAACCGGATTATCCAAAGTACACTTTTGTAGCCTCTCTATCTTTATTTTAAGTTCACGTTTAGTCACATCAAAATAGGTGACAGGCAATCGTTCATCGAGACTAATATATTTGGAAAATCGAATTTCTAAAAACGAGAAAAGTTCATCAAGACTTGTAAGAAGTATCTTATTTAAGTTTTGTATCGGTTCTGCGTCGGGTTCTGTTAGTTCTTGGTTCCTGATCGTTTGGTCAAGCAAGGCGATCAGCGAAGCATGATATTGTTTTATGAGTAAGCCTATTTCATCTTCCTTGTTAATGAAAAACACTTGACTTTTTATAAGTGACTGCAAATGTAGGATTTCATCACTCAAACGACTTTCGATCCGTTCCGCTTGTTCTTGGGTAAGTGCCTTAACGTCTGTTTTAGTTGGATTTAGAGTAACCATTACCAATAGGTCTAACCATTCTAATGGGTATTTTTCGTATTCCATAAGTAGATATGCGTATTGAGTTAAATGTATTCTTGTTCGATAATGCTCTTTGAATTTGTAATCGTTTAAAAAGAAATTCCAGACACCTCCCTAAAGTGGGTGTATCTGGAATTTATTAATGATAGTGACCCGCTAATTTTTTAAACTCGCCATATCAAATACAATGTGATATTTCACTTTGCCGTTTAGTTAATGCTCGTAAGCGTCTATTTACTTTTTATTACTATTATATTCCTCATCGGTAACAGGTTGCAACCACACTGCTCCACCAACATTGGTATTTGTACCGATAGCAATATGTGTCATCGCCTCATCGGATGTAGCACCATGCCAATGCTCTATATCGGGTGGACATTTCATTACATCGCCTCTATTAATTACTTCCACTGGCTTGCCTTTTTCTTGATACAGACCTTTTCCCTCGGTTACCAAAAGTATCTGACCCCCTTTGTGATAATGCCAATTTGTTCTTGCTCCGGGTTCAAATGTTACTGAACCGATATTTACATTATGGATGGTATCTGTTTCCGATAAATAATTAACCCAAACCGTTCCCGTAAAATTATCGTTCGTTACCTTTTCGCCTTTGGCAAAAATAGGTTCTTGTGTTTTCTCTTGCATAGCTTGTTCTGTTTGGGATTGTTGATTACAAGAAATTCCCAACATTACGGAAAGGAATAGTATTGCTGTATTTTTTATATTCATGTTTTTATTCTTTTAAAGTTTAGCGGCATTAATCCTATGTTTAGGGAAGTTTGAATGCCATAATTGAACCCGCAGGATTTTCCTTTGTGCCTCCTACAGACAAGGCAACATACTGTTTACCGTTTACATAGTAAGAACATACATTAGCGTTGTTGGCTGCGGGTAATTCAGTTTCCCAAATCATTTTGCCTGTACGTTTATCAAATGCCCATAATTTTTTGTCCTCGGCACCGCTGATAAACACCAATCCTCCTGCAGTGACCATCGGGCCTGACCGTCCGAGCAAACCAGTAATAGGGCCTCCTTTCTCCTGTAATTTTTCGTCATTACCTAAAGGAATCTGCCACTCATATTCACCCGTGGAAAGATTAAGTGCATTTAAAGTACCCCACGGGCCTTTCATTGCTGGATTTCCACTTGGCCCGGACCATGTACGGTAACCTGTGATATTACCATATCTGATAGTGTTGGGTTCTTTTTCTTTTGGTTGTTCTTGTGTTGCCTGTGCCGTCTGGCTTCCTGTTTTATCATATAAATAAGCCATTATAGCTTGTTCCTCATCTGCGGTCAGTACACCTTTATAGCCTGGCATTGCACCTCCGCCCATCCTTACTTTTTCAAGTGCTTCTTTTTCTTCCATTTTGTCTTTAAGGTCTACCAATGATGGAAAAGTAGGGGGAACCCCCTTTTTATCTCCACCATGACAGGACGAGCAGTGTTGCATATAAATTACCCGACCCGTTTCAAAAATCGAGTTGTCACGGGTAGCAAAGTGCTTATCGAGATCAACAATAGTCTGAATCTCCGGCAGATTGTTTCCCCTGATATAAAGATATGTAGTGATAGGGTCATAAGCTGCTCCACCCCAATTTGCGCCTCCTCTTGAAGCAGGAAGCGATAATGTTCCTTTTAAATCGGGTGGTGTAAACAACCCCTCATACCTAACGGATCGGAACTGTTCTAAGATGGCTTTGTGATCTTCATCGGAGTAATGATTTAAATCATCCTCTGTCATAAATTGTTTCACAAAGGCTTTTGGCTTTACAGGGAACGGCTGTGTAGGCCATGCTTTTTCACCCGGCATATTGGAAGCTGGAACTTTTCGTTCTTCCACGGGATAGATGGGTTCGCCTGTATCACGGTCAAGAACAAAAACAAAACCCTGTTTGGTCACCTGTGCTACTGCATCAATCTGCTTTCCATCTTTTTTGAAAGTGACCAAATTTGGTGGA
This sequence comes from Sphingobacterium sp. 40-24, assembly GCF_001899705.1. Taxonomy (NCBI): domain Bacteria; kingdom Pseudomonadati; phylum Bacteroidota; class Sphingobacteriia; order Sphingobacteriales; family Sphingobacteriaceae; genus Sphingobacterium; species Sphingobacterium sp. 40-24. The sequence goes on from NZ_MKWH01000038.1 coordinate 43,435, forward strand.
GCTGGCAGATCGTAATCCCACAAATCATGGTGGACTGTTTGAAAATGCCATTTGTAGTGGCCCGTGGCAGCATCTAATGCGAGTACACAATTTCCAAAAAGATTTTCGCCCGTTCTGTCGGCAGCGTAGTAGTCATACGACGGGGAGCCGAGCGCCAGATAAACCATACCTCGATCCGTGTCTATACTAAGGCCCGCCCAGCAGTTAACACCTCCTGCATATTTGTATGCATCGGGTGGCCATGTTTCATAACCGATTTCTCCGGGGTGCGGGATCGTATGAAAAGTCCATTCTAATTTGCCTGTTTTGCAATTGTAGGCGCGGATATATCCGGGGGGCGCTCCATATAAGTCCGGTGTCCGCGCCCCGATGATGATTAAGTCTTTAAATATTCTTCCGGGAGTAGAAAGCGTTACCGAAATTTTTTCGGGATCATCTCTCATGCCCTCATTAAGATTAATTCTTCCATTGATGCCAAACGAACGGATGATTTCTCCATTCTTGGCATCAATGGCCATCAAATAATTACCCGAAGAATATAAAATCCGCTTATCGTTTCCACTTTCCCAATAGGTAACACCTCTGCTGGCTGCACTTGGCACACCCTCATCTAAGGTCTTACAAGACCAGATTTCTTTACCTGTAGCCGCATCAATGGCATACACCGTTTGCTTTCCGGAATTTACATACATGATACCACCCACTATGATTGGATTGCTCTGGCTGGATACGGGTTGTTCGCCCTGTTCCAGATCGGTCATCTGAAAAGTCCATGCGTTCTCCAACTGGCTTACGTTGGATGCATTGATTTCGTCCAGCGGCGAGTAACTCGAACTTGTTTCATCGCCTTTATAAGCAGTCCATGTTCCATTTTTACTTTCATTGGAACTACATGCCACAAGACAGGAAACTATACCGAGGGCTGTCAAATATCGGAAGCTATTTTTAAGGCATATTGTCATGTTTTTTTTCTTATTATCAATAAACTAAACCATCGTTAGTACCTGTTGAATTTTATCGGAAGATTATTTAAGATAATTCTTAAAAAACGCTTCCAGTTTAGTTACCGCTTGCGATACATATTCGGGCTTCCAATAAGTTTCAATATGGGTTGCTCCATCGATCACAAAAAGTTCTTTATCTTTTGCATTGGTAGCTTTCGCAAAAGCTTCATCCGTCATGTATTTTGTCTGGGCTTCACTTCCTGCAATCATCAGTAGAGGCTGGTCAATCAGTTCAATCTGATCTTTTGCATCCCAAGTCATCAAGTCAAGAAGACTGCTCATTGTGTACAAAAATGTCGAGTTAGGATGTGCATGTGTTCTATAATAATATTCATATCCTTGACGATAAAATTTGGTTGGAACCTTAGCTATTTCTTCATCTGTCACACTCGCTACACCTGCATAGATTATTTTACCGTCTGCCGTTTCCTGCAAACGGGCATCCGACGCTTTTTTTAGACGTTCCTGAATGGTATTTAATTCAGCATTAAGAAATCCGTTACGTCTTACTTCACCTGAATTGAACATACTTAGCGTAGCCACCGCTTTAAAGCGTTTGTCTGATTTGGTGGCATTTAGCGTATAACCGCCACCTCCACAAATACCTAATGCTCCTAAACGGTTCGCATCGACACCCGGATATTGCAAAATAAAATCGGCCATACCACGAACGTCTTCTGTCCGGTATTGTGGTTTATCCGTGTGGCGGGGCTCACCGCCACTTGCGCCCTGATATGATGCATCGGCAGCAATAGTGATATAACCCGCCTCTGCCAAACGTTGGGCATATAGTCCGGCTGTCTGCTCTTTGATACCACCGTTAGGATGTGCTACTGTTACTGCCGGATATTTCTTGGAAGCATCGTAATCTGCCGGAGTATAAACATTGGCTGCTATTTCAATTCCGTTCAGTTTGTAGGTAACAGGGTGAATATTCACTTTTCCTTTTACGTTCTCTGTGATCGCTCCGTCATATACCAATGTATAAGGGTTTTGTTCTGCCTTTTGGTGGTATTGAGCGTTAACTGTTTCTGTCGCTATTGTCGTCATAGCTACTGCAATTATTGATGTTAAATTTCTCATCTTATTTAATTTGTTATGGTATTAAAATTACTTATCGGTCGGAAGCCGTTAACAATCTTGTGAATGACATAGAACCTAATTTCCAGTCTTCTCCCTCTTTTAGATACACTTCAGTAACCATGAATGGATTGGTTACTTCATTCCCTCCAACTACAGCCAACAGTGTAATCCTATTTAAGAGAATGGCAACAGTACCCATGATATTTACCGATACTTCGTGAATATCGGCTTGCTTGTAGTGAATGCCTCCGCTTTTGATAACACGAAGCTCTTGTTCCTTTGTCATGCTACCTCCCATGTGGACAAAAACAGCCTTCTCGTGAAAAAGGGTATTAAGGGTATCAACCTTTTTATCCGACATCCATTGCCATTTTTCTTTAGATAGGTTAATGATCTCCTGTTGTTCAATCGTATAATTTCCGATAGTCTTATTTGTTTCTATTGGATGCAACTGTGCGTAAGACGATTGCGCAACTATTAGCCCGATAATGATTCTAATGATAGAAGATATTGCTTTCATCTTTATATTCTTTTTTTGATTTCAAATAATTGTTGAGATTAGATGCCACCTCTTGATTGTATCCGTTCTCGATTCTTCTCGAATGCTTTTTCAATTACATCCAATCTTGCCTTTCGCGGATCAGCCTTGCCGACAGCCTTGCCATCCAAGTCTATATCAAGTATTTCTTCTTTCCGGGTGTCATAAGGGGGCCATACCGGAAGCCTTTCGCCATTGGGATTACCTGTTTTAGCGAAGTTAGCCCAATAGGTATTCATGTTCTTGGCTAATTCTTTTTCTTCGGGTGTTGGCTCGGTAGTTGTTCCCCATCGGGCATTGAGTGTGTTGAACACAAACGGTAGTTCCGAGCCGTGTCCGGCACCATACTTAGAACGCTCACGCTGTGGTGGAGAGACGAAACCGAATTGGTAAACGTACGTGGGTTGCCGTCCAGCAACAAACACCTTTGCCGTCATTCTTGCTGGCTCCGCCCATACCCAATCCGTGTTTAACCGTGTCATCACCTCAGCCAATTCTTTATTGCCTTTGGGATCGAACGCGGCTTTAGCCTCAGCTTCCAATTCGCCAAATGCTGAAAACAACTCTTCCTTTGAAGTGGCGTTATTGACAAATGCACCACTTATCTCCGCGCTGCAACTTCCGATAATGAGTGGGACATTAATCTGCCTGCCCGCGTTGTATGCGCTCTCCGCTGTTTCTATCACCAATTTCCCATCGAGGATTGGCCCTGAATAGATCCGAAGGCCAGAGCTGTCGTTTTCCTGTCCACCATCCACGATTTCTTCCACACTTAATGCACGAAGTTTGGCTAATGCGTTGGCATCTGTACCTTCGATGTTATGTTTGCGTGCAAAGTTTACTCCGATTTTCTCCGCTGAAACGGTATAAAGAGGATCAGCGTTTTCTTTATTGATAGGTCTACCCGTAAGTACTCCATCACGTCCACCGCCGGATAAACTGATTGCTTTGTGAAAGAGGCCTTTTGCGGTAGGTATTGTCAAAAGCGAATGTACCGAAACACCGCCAGCCGATTGTCCGAATATGGTAACGTTATTCGGGTCACCACCAAACCCGGCAATATTTTTCTGTACCCATTGTAGTGCTGCAATCTGATCCATATAGGCGTAGCTGCCCTTAAATTCTTCTGGATGTTCCTTGCTCAATGCGGGAAATGCAAAATGATCAAGACGGCCGAGCCTGTAATTGATAGTTATTAGGATAACATCCTGTTTGGCAAATGCACTTCCTGCAGAAGCTGGCCCGGAGCCGCTTCCCCCTACGAAGCCACCACCGTGAATCCAAACCATCACGGGTAGTTTTGATTTCTCTGTGGCAGTTGCCGGAGTCCACACATTAAGGAAAAGACAGTCTTCGGACTGGATTGCCGTTGAACCCGGCCAGGAGCGTTGTGGACAGTCAGCACAATCTTTGGTAGCGTCTCGCACTCCCTGCCATGAAGATACAGGTTGCGGTGGTCGCCAACGATATTCTCCTGTCGGTGGTGCAGCATAGGGAATACCCTTAAAAACGGAAACGCCTTTTTCGGTCAATCCCCGAACTACTCCAGAAGCCGTATTGACTTCTATGGCATGGTCAGATTGTCCGGCTACCTTTTGTGCATAGGTATAAGTAGCACAAAGGAACAACGTAATGCCTATTAACAGATTTTTCATTTTTTTATGTTTTTAGTTGTCTAACTCTTTTTCAGCCAACCATTTCGACATCACATCTGCAACCTCGATATTGTTCAAGTCGGAAAACGGGAAGTGTGTATTGCCCTTGATACCGATTTCGGGTAAATGGACGACCGTTACATCTCCGCCATGTTCGTTGACAACGTCGCGCCACTTCCTTGCCATCTCTAATCTTGCCCGCCATCCATCGGCACCGGGATTGCCTGCATCGTATTTTTCCGGTATGAAATCGCCGTAATAAATAACGATGGGAATTTTAGTCAATTTTTGAAATTCTTCTTTTGGAATTGCAGTGGCTACCAATGGCCCTGCGGAACTTTCTACAGGAACAGGAACCTCTCCTTCGGGAAACAAAAAGCCCGAACCGGGTTCATAAGATACAATAGCCTTTACGTTCTGATTTTTAATGGCTGTTATCCATCCGAAACCTCCCGAATGGGAATGTGTTACCAAGATCAAAGGCCCGACCTTTTCAGCGAGGGCCGCTGCGGCATCGGTGACCACGGCTGGATCAATAGGTCCGAGACTCGGAGTCATCGAACGGAAATATTGATTGAGCGTTTCGGGATCTTTGGAGAACTGAACTCCCGGAAAATAATCCGGCCATACACCTACGCGGAAAGTGCCGAACCAATCCTGCTCATCGGGTGTAGGGGAAATCGTTGCTTCGACCGTACTCCGGCTGGCATTACCACGTCTTGGTTGGTCAATGACATAGACACCAAATCCTCTCCTTAAAAATATATTCTGGAAGCCTTCCCGTCCATCGGGGGTTGTCTCCCATGTTTTTGAGAATTGACCTATCCCATGCCAAAATACCAGTGGCAACCTTTTGGCATCAACAGGCTTTTGATAGAAAACATAAGCATGGTCTCCATGAAAGGTCTGTCCGTCCGGTGTACGGTTCACCGGGTCATACTTGCCGGGATTTGTAATGACGGTACCTCCAACGGAAAAACTACCTTGTTGTTCAATCATCAGCGGCTTTTTACCCGTACTGTTCTGTGCTAAAAGTATTGTACTGGACAGGACAACCAAAGACAAGGCCATCACATAATTTTTGATTTTTCTGTTCATTATCTTAATGTATATCACTTTAATCCAAGCCTTTTTCTTTTAGCCATTTTGCCAAAAGGTCGGCTACTTCGATATTGTTCAAATCGGAAAACGGAAAATGTGTATTACCGTTAATTCCTATTTCGGGCAAGTGTACAACTGTTGCATCGCCTCCATGCTTATTAATGGTTTCAGCCCATAACCTTGCCATTTCCAAACCCGACCGCCAATGATCTTTGTTCCACACATCGGTTGGCTCTTTGGCGATGTTATCGCCGTAATAAACTACAATGGGGATTTTGGTCAACCTCTCGAAATCAGACAAAGGTATTTCTACGCCGTTCAGTGCGCCGAAAAGCCCTGTTGATTGTATCGGTTCGGGTAATTCGCCTTGTGGAAATACGAAACTGCTGTAGGGTTCATAGGCTACCACCGCTTTGACCTTATCGTTTTTTATTGCCGTAAACCAACCGGGGCCACCTCCCTGTGAATGCGTTACCAAAATACCTTTTCCAATCTTATCAAATAGCTGTGAAACAGCATCGGTGATAACGTTGGTATCAAAAGCCCCTGTATTCGGGGTCATCTGCCGAAAGAACTGTTCCAGTGAAGCCTTGTCTTTTGGAAACTGTACGTTGGGAAAGTAATCGGGATAATTGCCTATTCTGAATTGGGTAAACCAAAACTGTTCATCGGGGGTTGCCTTGATGGTTTCTTCAACCGTACTCCTACCAGCTTCGCCACGTCTGGGTTGGTCAAGCAAATAAACCCCGAAACCTTTCCTTAAAAAGATATTCTGAAATCCCTCCCGTCCATCTGGGGTCGTTTCCCAAGTTTTTTTGGACTGCCCTGCTCCGTGTAAAAATGCCAATGGGTACTTTCGTGCCTTTGCGGGAACTTGATAGAAAACATAGGCATGGTCGCCGTGAAAGGTTTGTCCATCGGGTTTCAAGGGGTTAGCGAGATCAAAGTTTCCCTGTGCGGATAACTTTGTTCCGCCTACGGCAAAACTGCCCTGTTCCTTGATGACCAAAGAATTTCCGTTGGTCTGTGTCTCTGTGTTTTCTGTATTTGTACAGGCTGACATAGCGAATGTTATCATTAAAAGTGTAATGCTTCTCATCTTATATTTATTTTGATTTATTGGTTGCAAGCACTTCGTCCAAAACTTTGTGTGCGGATTTGGCTTCTTTTTTACCTATGGTCGATTTAATGACGGAAACAAACTCTTGCAACTGTTGGGGAGTTAAGCCTACGTTCAGACAGATGGCTAAATGTGAACGCAACATGGGTTCTGCCTTACCAATCGACGCTATTACGGAAACGGTAACTAATTCCCTTTCTGCATAGGTCAGTACGTCCCGTTCAAAAATATCTGCAAACAGATGTTCTTTCAAAAAGGTATCTATGGTCGGGGCAAATGCCGAGTAACCCGAAAGCGTTTCGGGTTGTGGCGTTTTGGTCAATTCTCCCAAAATTTTTTTACCACGGTCGTACCTATTGGCTGTCTGGTCAATGGGTGAAGCATCTTTGCCTGTCTTGTCATTGATGCCGCTGGCTTTGCGCTCCTCAATCACTTCCATAAAGGTTTGCAAGCCTCTGATACTACGGGGAAATCCACAATAGGCATACGTGTGTACCAATGCTTCCTTTATTTCATTGACGGTTAAACCTGTTTCAAGCCCTGCATTTAAAGCTGTTTTCAGCTTGTCCAAATCGCCTTTTGCCGTAAGTGAGGAAATAGCGACTATGCTTTGTTCTTTCGGGCTTAATTCGTTTTCTGCTGTCATCTTCTGTTTGGCGTTTAGATTACTTAAAATACCAACTATTGCTAATAGCAATAGGGTTACTGATTTTCTATTTAGTATCTTCATACAAATAATATTTAGTTTACTGCTTTAATTTTCTGCAACCATTTTTTGACTTCTACTTGTACCTGTTTTTCTTTTTCGCCCTCCATCACATATAAAATGCCGTCACGCTCTACACCGCCTTTGGTCGAAAAGCCATCCAATACGGTACTGTTGGGGCATAGCTGTTTCACGGTTTCAAAACTGCTACCTATGCCGTAGCCTCCGTTGGTATTGAACGGCACTATCGTTTTACCGCTTAAATCGTATTGGTTTAAAAAACTTTTCATAGGTGGGGGTAACTGCATTCCCCAAGTGGGGAAACCGATAAACACTGTATCGTATTTTTCAATGTTGTCAATCTTTGTTTTGAGCGGTGGCAAATAGCCAGTTCTGTTTTCTTCGGCTACCTGATTTACCGTTGTCTGATAGTGCTGGGGATATGGTGTCTCCAATTCCAACGCTACCAAAGTACCGCCTATATTATTATGGATAATTTCGGCGACTGCCTTTGTGTTCTGTGTTCGGGAAAGATAAACAATTAGGGTGCGTTCGGGATCAATGTTTAATTGTCCGTTTGGACTAATTGTTTCCTGCTGTGCTGGTGTGCAGGACACGGGCAACATAAATATTAAAAGTGCTATTTGCATTATCCAGTTTCTCTTGCTCATCATTCTATATATAATTTATGTCCTAATGTTTAAAGGTGATAACTATCTCAAATTATTGACATTACAAAGTTCAGGGTAATTATTAGGTTCCTACTTATACCAATTACTGTTTTACCTACCAAAATCACTGATTTGGATGGAACAGCGTATAATAGAGGGGAATGATTTTGTAAGTTTGTATAGTAAGTAATTAAATAATAAGGCAATGGAAGATGTACTTTATTTCAACAGCATCAAAGAATACAATGATTTTAACAAAAATGAAACCCTGCACCCATTGGTAAGTGTAGTTCATTTGGATAAAGCCAATCCGAGAAAGCTTAGACGGTTGCGTTATGGCTTTTATACTGTCTTTCTAAAACAAATATATTGTGGTGATCTGCGTTACGGATTGAGCAACTACGACTATGAGGGGGGAACGTTGATTTTTCTTGCTCCTAATCAGGTCATAGGGGAGAACGGCAATAATTACTACCAGCCACAAGGAATTGCTTTGGTGTTCCAACCCGATTTGATTGCAGGAACGTCACTTGGGAAAAATATAGGGGATTACCATTTTTTCTCTTATGCCGTCAATGAAGCCCTGCATCTGTCGGAACAGGAAAGAAAAATCGTTGAAGATTGTTTCGCCAAAATCGAATATGAGCTGCAACATGCCATTGATAAGCATAGCAAGCAACTGATCGTATCGAATATTGAGCTATTTTTGAATTACTGTACTCGTTTTTATGACCGCCAATTTATTACGAGAGATAATGTCAATAAAGGGGTTTTGGAACGGTTTGAAGAAATATTAAACAGCTATTTTGCTTCGGACAAACCCCAGAGTATAGGTTTACCATCCGTTTCATGGTGTGCTGACGAACTCAATTTATCTACCAATTATTTTGGGGATTTAGTCAAAAAGGAAACAGGTATCTCAGCACAAGAGTACATTCAAGCCAAAGTAATTAATATAGCCAAAGAACGGATTTTTGATGTGGATAAATCCATTAGCGAAATAGCTTACGAATTAGGTTTTAAATATCCGCAACATTTCACAAGGCTTTTCAAACAGAAAACAGGTATAACACCTAATGAATTTAGGTCGTTGAATTAAAGAAATAGGCTGCTTAAATTAAGCAGCCTATTTCTTTATATATAATGCTGGACTTAATTAGTATCTTTGCGTAAAGATATTCTTAAAGCGTTTTTGCTTTGAGTCCGGCACTGAAACTTAGGAACTTTCAAAACAGCAGGACAACAAGTGTAGAACGCTCATGCTACGGCGTGGGCGCACTTATTGTTGTTGGGTTTCCTAAGACCTCAGTGCTGTAAGTTGTTGCCTACGCTTTTTTTGACGTCGGCATAGTGGTTAAAATCAACTCTTAATAATATGACGGCCTCAACGTGTTTCCCGAATTTTGAATATCCCGCTTCGGAAGTTTTCAAGTATATATGTATTCTTAAAGATTTCACACTAATGTTGCATAGTGGCGATACGGTAAAGTTTACTCCTGATGACGAATACGCTTTCAAAGCATGGCTGGATAATAATGGAGTAAAGAATATCAGAAAGGAGAGTGAATGGGTAGTAGAACAATAGATTGTATCACCACCCAATATATTAACGTCTTCGTCTTCTTGGCTTCGTAGTAGTCCAAATAAATATAAACCATATACCAAAAGCAACGGCAAATCCTACCCACGGAGTTTTCATAGATAAGGCTGCAAAATATCCAACTGTTGAAATGATGCAGGTAATAAAGAACCAAATTACATTTTTCATCGTTATTCAAATTTAAGCGTTTAAATACTTAAAAAGAATTACATGAGAAAAATATTCCCATGTAATCCATTCTACTTTATTAGGCGGCGATTTTTTCTGTTTCGTTCTCCTTCTGTACTTTCTTCATCACCTTAATTTCAATTTTTCTTAGCTGCGCAATGACTTTCCGTTGTACGTCATCCACAATTTTCCAATCTTTGGCGATGTAAATATCTGTTGTACGATTGCCCTCGTCAACGTGATTAAGTGCAAGAGCCACGTCGTCTTTGGACATACGGCAATCATTCCTTGCCGTGTTGGCAAACGTGTGTCTCGCCCAATACAAAGTAAGTTCGGGTATGCCAGTCAATTTACGTAATTGTTCCATGCCTTTACACAACGCCCAATTTAAGCAGTCACTACTTGAATATCGAATTGATAATTGACCTAAATATTTTTCTAATAAAGGTTTTGCTTCATCAACGATCTTAATACTGATAAATGCGTTGTCTTTGCGCTTATCCTCTGTTTTAGACCGATTATAATCCACACGACCATTTCTAATTTCACGTTCTGTCAGTTGGTAAAGGTCTACTGCGTTTATTCCGCATAAGTAGAATGAAAGCATATAAAGTTCCTTTGCCAATTCCGCACGGCTTCCGGGTTTTGTGACACAATCACGGATAATTAATACCTCTTCAAGTGTATTGTTTCTTTTCTTGGTAAGGGGTGGGGAACCAACCTTATATTTCTTGAATGGGTAATGATTGATGCGATAGATGCCGAGGTCTTCATTATTATAAAGTTCTCGTGCAGCGTTGAACAATGTTCGTAAATCTCTCATGTGGTTGTGCAGTCCACTATCTTTTAAACCTTTTTTTGTAGTGGTAACAGCTTTACCCAATTGATTGTAACGTGTCATTGTCCGTTCTGATCTTAGGTATCGTTCATACGCTACAAGCATATTGGAGTTGATTTCCTTAATGGAAACAACTGGACGTTTGAAATAATCTATCAAACTGTTGAGAACTGTGCTTTGATTTTTTGCCGTTCCTTTTTCTTTTTTTCCTCCTTTTTTTAGTCGTTCGATGTGTTGGGTACAAAACTTAATAAAGTCGATGTCTCCGTCCTTGTCACGCAGGTAATCCCGCAATGATGTAGCTGAAAAATAATCAAGTCGATCGTCGAGATCACTTATCATCTTGCGATAATCTCTTAGTTGTTGTTCGACCTTGTCTGCAATAAAAGGATCTTTGATTTTGTAATCCTTGGTAAGTTGCTTCTTGACAACAAAGTGATTTGTGTCAATAAACTTTCTTTCACTTTTGTGATGGACACAAATTTTTACGTTGTAAGTTCCATCTGCTTTCTTGTGGTGTTCATAAACCTTTGCGCTTACGGTTGCCATAATTTTTTCAATTAGCACGCAAAAATTTCCGTTACCTATTTGTTACGGTTTTGCGTGAAGTTCAACAAAAAACTATGTAAAACCAGCCGTAGGGGCGATTTACCCGTGACTGTCTCGCCGACGAAATCGGCTCAAAGAAATGAAAAAAAAACCGCTTCAAAATTTCTTCTGAAACGGCTTTTAGTGCGCCCAACAGGGCTCGAACCTGTGACCAAGAGATTATGAGTCTCCTACTCTAACCAACTGAGCTATAGGCGCTTATGTTATTTTATTTGTCAAATATAGACAAAAATGCTCAAATTTTTTGAGTTTTAAACTTTCTGAAATTTTCTCTCTGTTTAGGAGAGGTTTTCAGTACTAAAAAACTCTTTTTTAGTGCCTTAGCCCATGAGATTATGAGTCTTCTACTCTAACCGACTGAGCTATAGGAGCAGGTCGTTTGTTTTGTCAATTTAAACAGCTGTTGTGCCGTTTTGACGATGCAATTATCGATATTTGTATCGATATTTCAAAATAATTCAATGGAAAAAATTAAAAATATTGTTCTTGATTATGGGAATGTGATCTTTATGATCGACTTTGTAAAATTGAAAGATGCTTTTACTCAGTTAGGTATAGAAAATGTGGATGCCGTATTTGGACATCATGGTCAAAGTGCACTTTTTGATAATTTTGATAAAGGAAAAATTGATTCTACGCAATTCCGTGAGGGGATAAGAGCATTAACCCAAAATCCAGCCCTGACGGACGAACAGATTGATACGGCCTGGAACAGTTTGCTGCTTGGTGTACCACAAGGTTACCATGAGATTCTAGTTCAGTTGAAAGATCGATACCGAACATTTTTGTTAAGTAACAATAATGCAATTCATTATGCCTATTGTATGAATGATATTCATCAAAAATATGGTGTTGCCGACAATGAAGGTTTTTTTGAAAAGACCTATTATTCCCATTTAGTGGGGATGCGCAAACCAGATGCGGAAATATTTGAATTGGTCATGCAAGAACAACAATTGGATCCGGCGGAGACTTTATTTATTGATGATAGTCCGCAACATCTGGCGACAGCAAAACAATTGGGTTGGCATACAGCATTGTGTACTAGGGAGAAACCCTTAAAAGTTTTGTTGGAAGAATACGGATTGTTATAAAAAAATAATTTTGTTTTCCTTTTTAAAAAGAAATAGCTTACCTTTGTCCCACTTTAAATTTAAAAGCGACGAAAGGAGGTATATATAACGCATGATTATCGTAAATGTAAAAGAAGGAGAATCTTTAGATAGAGCATTGAAACGTTTCAAAAAGAAATTCGAAAAAACTGGAGTTTTAAGAGAATTGCGTTCACGTCAAGCTTACGAAAAGAGATCTGTAACTCGTCGCATTCAAGTGAAAAAAGCGATTTACAAACAATCTTTGAATCAAGATGTAGCTAATTAATTGATTCGCTGAGAATTTTAAAATATAAAGGGAAAAGCCTAGCTTTTCCCTTTTTTTTGTGCTTTTAAGTTTGTAATTTAAGCTATATAGCGAGGGAAAATATGTTGGAAAAGGAGTTTATTCGGTTTTTGCAGATTGAAAAAAGGTATTCAGAACATACGGTTATTGCCTATAAGCATGAGCTGGAGATGTTCCAGTCTTTTTTGAATCGTGAGGGGCTGACTGTGCAGGATATCGTATACCGTGATTTGCGTCATTATTTTGCGCAAATGGTAGAGTCCGGAAAAAATGCAAGTTCAGTCAACCGGAGTATGTCTTCAATGCGAACTTATTTTAAATTTTTGCAAAGAGAAGAGTGTATTGCGAAAAATCCCATGACGCTTATTAAAGCGTTAAAAACTGCTAAAAAATTACCGGTTGTTGTTGAAAAGGAAAAGCTGGTCCGTTTGTTGGATCAGATGGGGCAGGAGCAGGATGGGTTTGAATCCTGCCGCGATTATATGGTGATGGAATTGTTGTTCGGTACTGGGATTCGGTTGGCAGAATTGTTGAAAATTAAGGAGCAGGATATAGATTTTTTTAATAAAAATATTCTTATATTAGGTAAAAGGAACAAAGAACGCTTGGTTCCGATCAATAATCTTTTATTGAAAGAATTGAAAAACTATTTGCAACAAAAGGCGACGCAATTTGTTGATACTAATAACAGCTTACTAATCGTTACGAAAGAAGGAAAGCCAGCATATGCCAAGCTGATCTATGCTATTGTACATCGGCAATTGACGCTGATTTCGACTCAAGGTAAGAGAAGTCCTCATATTTTGAGACATACTTTCGCAACAGCCCTATTGGATAATGGGGCGGATTTAAATGCAATTAAGGAGCTGCTGGGGCACGCGGGGCTTGCGGCAACGCAAGTGTACACGCATAACTCAGCAGAACGACTGAAGTCTATTTATAAACAAGCTCATCCAAAAGCTTAAAAAAAGGAGGAAAAATGAACATTACTGTGCAATCCATTCGATTTACTGCTGATCAAAAGCTAATCGAGTTTATCAAAAAGAAAACAGGAAAATTGGAGCAGTTTTTGGATTCCATTATTGGTGGCGAATGCTACCTGCGATTGGAAAATGTCGATGATGAGGCAAATAAAATTTCAGAAATTAAATTAAATATCCCGGGAAGCCAGCTTTTTGCGAAAGGGCAAGCGAAAAGCTTTGAGGAGGCGACAGATATTGCTGTAGAATCCTTGCGTAGACAGATTAACAAACATAAAACAAAAACGAAAAATACAGTGATCAATGGGCGTAATGAAGTACTTGCGCTAGAGGAAGAAGAGGAAGAAGAATACGATTAATAACGATCAAAACATAGGAATACATACAGGAGGTCAGTAGTAACTGGCCTCCTTTTTTTGTTGTTATAGTCAGAAAAGAGCGTCAGTTGGTTTTCATAATTTGCTGCAGGAAATCATGGAGGCTTTATTACCATGAGCGGTTGAAAGGCTTATTTATATTAAATCAAAATAATCTTCTGTTTTACTTGGATTGATTATAAATAATATTTATTTTTGATCGATTTAAATGATAAGGGAAATAGAAATGTCAAAATTGGTTTGTCCGTTAGCACATGTTGAGGAAGTGTTTTCAACTATAGCAGGTACAGTTTATCAATGTAGCCGCAAAAATTGTTTCTGGTTGGAATATAATAATGAAACAACGTCTTTCTCGGTATCGGATTTTTTGAAATTTAAGAAACGTATCGATGGGATTGATGTTGAGCATATGCTTCATGATACAACACGCTCATCTGATTTTGAAATCATTATGCCTTTTCGTACAGAAAGATGTTTCATCTTAACTGTAGCGGATGTGCTCCAGTTGCGCGAATTATTAGATGGCGCTAAATTTATGATGGAATTGAATAGCGTTGTCAGAACTTGTTTGCAGGTTTCGCCATTTGCGGTTTTCGCTTAGGTAGTATATATAAACGAATTTAAAAAGCGGTGTACGTCTATGATGTACACCGCTTTTTGTTTTGTGGTGACCTTATTTAATTTTAATTTAAATAAGTCTCAATGGACTACCTTTTGTTTTTTCGTTGGCATTCCTGATTTTAAGTCCTTTCTGCCACTTATTGTTTTATTTGATGGCTTATTGAAAGTATCAATATCACGTATTTGTAATTGTATTGATTCTAAACAAGTTGTGGTTTGTTTGTCTAATTTAGACTGAATTTGTATTACATATTCTTGATACACATTTTGAATATCTGCTGTATCTTTGTGATGTAGTCAGGTGATCATGTGTTTCACTTGTTCATGTTTTAGAAATTAAACTTAAGGTAAATATGAAAGATTTATTGAAATTAAAATCTTCTTTGAAAGAAGAGATCGAAAATATATTGAATGCACAGATTAAAGTTGAAGCTCATTCTTCAGCATTATATTTGGCAATGTCTTCATGGTGTGATGATCAGGGTTTGGAAAATGCTTCCGAGTTTTTTGCGAAACAATCCAACGAAGAACGCGAGCACATGTTGAAGCTTTTCAATTATATTAACAACCGCGGTGGTCGTGCAATTTCTCCGGAAGTTACAGGTATTCCTCAAGATTTTGAATCATTCCGTGGTGTATTTGAGCAAACATTGGAACAAGAGATGTTTGTTACTGAACAATTCAATAATATTGCGGATAGATGTGCGAAGGAAAAAGACTACGTAACTTTTAACTTTGTTCAATGGTTCTTGGAAGAGCAAGTGGAGGAGGAGTTTGTTGCAAGACGTATTCTTGAATTATTCGATGTAATCGGTGAAGATGGTACTGGCCGTTGGGAAATTGATAAGCACCTCGTTAAGGTTACCTTTGCGGGTGAATAATAAATTGTAAAAAATAGTGTAAGAAACGAGCTGTTGAGAAAACAGCTCGTTTTTTTTATATACAAAATCACAACTTTTTACGTTAATAGCTTAAGAATTCTTATATTGAATTGTATTATTGCAAAGTCTATTTGATGGAACTAAAGGACGGGAATATTATCCGGTTAGTACTTTTTTTAGCTATAACGAACTTGTTTTTTTTACCCAAAACCACTTTAGGGCAGGTGTCAAAAAAAGAGGTTTATGGCATTGTTGTCGATACAGCTGGAAGGCCCCTAAATGGTGTAAGTGTTCACCTGACGAGTTCCCGCGATACCTTGTTCTCATCAACTTCCGCAACAGGTTATTTTCATTTTAATCGTGTACTGGGTAATGATATTCGTATTAGCTGTAGCCAGCTGGGCCTTAGTATCTTGGAACGTAGTTATCCCTTGTACAATAGCACGACAGCTAATTTGGATGTTGGAAAATTGACCATGTTTCCCCATGTATCCCTTTTAAAAGAAGTTGTTGTACTAAAATATAAACCCATTGTCTATAAGCAGGATACTGTTCAATTTAATCTGGATGCTTTTCAATTTGATCGTCGGGCACTCTTAGAAGAGGCTCTTAAGGCATTACCCAATATTCAGGTCTCGCGGGATGGTTCTGTCTACGCCTTCGGTAAGCCCATATCCTCTGTTAAGGTGGATGGTAAAAAATTCTTTGGTGGCGATGTGCTCACCGCCACACGCAATCTTCCTGCAGATTTTGTGAAAAGCGTTCAAGTTATTGATTTTTATGGTGACGAGGCGACGGCAAAAGGAATTAAAAGTGCTGAATCCGAAAAAGTTCTGAATATTGTGCTCAAAGATGATAAGAAGAAAATTACTTTTGGTCAAGCTACGCTTGGCGGTGGTTCGGTAGATCGTTACTTGGGGAGTGCTGGACTGAATCGTTTCAATGACGGTAAAGAGTACTCTGTTATCGCCTCGGTCAATAATACCAATACCAACCTTTTTTCTTTCGGTTCGCCCAATGGCGGGGAACGGGAGCGGGAAATGGGCGAGCTAGCGGATTTTGCGGACCCGACAGACGGCGTCAATAAAATCGGCTCTGTAGGTGGTAGTTTCTCTAGTCCGCTTTCTAAAACGGTAACAGCAAGCGGAAAATATAGCTTTACGCAACGTAATAATTATATCCAGGGAAATTCCTTATTACAATCGATATATGGGTATGGCAAAGCCGCGAATAATCTGATTAGTAATTTTGAAGATTACAAAATAAAATCAATCGATCGTATCCATAAAATGGACTGGGATTTTGATATGAAGCTGTCGCCCAAAGATCAGCTTAAAATATCGCCCAAACTATCTTGGACCAATTCGACCAGCAATACGTTAAAAGATAGAAGGATCCAAAATAATCGGTTAAGTAGTACGGGGAACTACGGCGCGGCCAATAGTACAGAAAGCCCTGCTGCGGCTTTAGATCTTTTTTACGTGCGAAGTTTTACTAAACCGGGGCGGAAAGTACTTTATACTTTGCATACGGATTTTAATTCCTTGGATAAAGATGAGGAAGTGCGCGATTTTAATAGAGCGATCGACAGCAGCTTGAACGTGCCAAAAATAACGGAAACTTACCTGAATCAAATGGTCCGTTCCAGCAATGAGAATAAAAATATCCAAAGTCGCTTGTCGTTGGTGGAGCCCGTTGATTTAGGTGGTACCTTGGAGATCAATTACGATTTCGATTATACCAAAATTGATGCCCGTCGCTCTACTTTTGACAATAACAATAATTTTAACAACGGGCCCATACTGGTGGATTCACTTAGTTTGAAGTACGACTATTCTTTCGCAAGCAATAAAGTCGGCATGATTTACCGCCAAGACTTAAGCGAAAAAGTAAAGGTAAACTTCGGTTTTGCAGTTCAGCCGTCCGAATTAACGGGAAGTTCAACAGATAAACTGATAAAAACCTCCTATTCAAATGTTAATCTCGTGCCCTCTGCTGGATTGAAATGGAAGTTTACCAAAGAAGAGGATCTTTCTATGGACTATTATGGACGTAATAACCAGCCTAGTTTCTATCAGATACAGCCGGTGGTGGACAATACCAACACACAGAATATCGTGGTCGGAAATAAGGATTTGAAATCTGAATTTGCACATAGTATTGTTTCAAAGTATCGCAAATCCATCACGCGGAGGGGACAATATCTGGAAGCCAGTCTTGCTTTTAACTTAGTAAATGATAAGATTGTAGCCAACCGGACAATTGAACCTAATTCAACGATACAGAAAACGACTTATCGCAATACAGAAGGCTACTATGATATTAAGAGCTATTATTTGTTTACAGCTTCTTTATTGTCGGATAATTTGCAGATGAGCTTAAATGGCAATGCAGATTATTACAACAATATTTCGTACGTCAATGATAAAAAGAGCTTTGGTGGACACTTTTTGTTTACACAAGCCCTTCAATTCCGCTATACCTGGAGTGATATTTTTGAAGCGGAATTAAATGGCAACTATTCGTTGAACAGGGCCACATTTGACTGGCCTGTACAAGATAATATCACGGCGCATTCTGGAATCGTTGGTTTGGGATCTAAAGCTTATTTGGGCAAACATTTTACCATGGGACTTGAACTTTCTCAAAAATTTAATGCGGGTTATTCGAGCTCATGGAACAATATTAATCCAACGATAATCAACGCCTATATGGAATATACTTTTGGAAGGAATAACTTGGGTATGTTGAGATTTCAGGGATTCGATCTAATGAATCAGAATACTGGAATTTCACGTGCCGTGGTGGGAAATGATATTTTAGACGTTCGAAACAATCGTTTGGCTCGTTATTTTATGCTTTCGCTCAATATAAGATTACAGAAATATCCCAAAAAATCATGATGAAAGCTGTCATTATTACTGAACCGGGCGGACCCGAAGTTTTGGAAGTCCGCGATGTGGAGATGCCGCAGATCGGTGAACTGGAAGTTTTAGTAGAAGTAAAGGCTGCAGGTGTAAATAGACCAGATGTTTTTCAGCGTAAAGGGAACTATCCGGCACCTGCCGGGGTGGATGCGCGGATACCTGGATTAGAAATAGCAGGGGTTATTGTCGCAAAGGGAACCGGGGTCGCTGACTGGAACATTGGTGATCGTGTATGTGCACTCGTAGCGGGTGGAGGTTATGCAAACTATGCTAAGGTCTATCAGGGACATTGTTTGCCTATTCCCGATCATTTAGATTTTGCGGAAGCAGCCTCGCTGCCTGAGACCGTATTTACAGTATGGGACAATGTCTTTCGAAGAGGGAATTTGCAGACCGGCGATCATTTTTTGGTACACGGTGGTGCTGGTGGGATTGGCAGTACGGCAATTCAGTTAGCGGCCTTGTTTGGTGCAGCAGTATATACGACAGTCAGCTCATCTGAAAAGGCTAGCTTTTGTAAATCATTGGGAGCAACCAAAACAATAAATTATAAAACGGAGGATTTTCTGGAGGCGCTGAAGCCTTTGGGGGTTGATGTTATTTTAGAAAGTATTGGTGGTTCATATTTTGAGAAAAATATCAACCTTTTGAACCCCGATGGACGTTTGGTTTATATTAATGCGATGGAAAGCGCAATAGTCGAGTTAAACTTGCTCAAATTAATGCAGAAACGGATTGTTTTAACGGGAAGTACATTACGGGCGAGAGACCGTGAATTTAAGCAAGTGCTACGGGATGATATCTGGTCTCAGGTATGGCCGAAACTTAGCGCTGGCGATTTCAAACCGACCTTATACCAGGTGCTTCCTGTTGCCGAGGCTGCGGAAGCCCATCGATTGATGGAAGATTCAAGCTTATTGGGTAAAATCGTCTTAAGTTTTTGATCGCTGAAAGCTGAGCGGCGTGGTGCCGGTTACATTTTTGAAGTATTTATGGAAGCTTGAAAAGTTTTGAAAACCTGATTCAAAGCAGATCTGCTTCACCGTCTGTTTGTTTTCTATTAATAAATTGCAAGCGGTTTTCACGCGCATTTCGATCAGAAATTGAAAGAGCGTTTTTCCTATCTGTGATTTGAAATAACGGCAGAAGGAATTTGGGGTCATTCCCGTGAGAGAGGCAAGTTCTTGCAGGCGTATCTGGTCGCGATAATTTTCACCGATATATTGCATGGCAATCTGCATACGGTTGGCATCCTGATCTTGCAGCTGGATGGTAAAAGTGGGGCTCGTTAACAGGTCATGTTGTTCTTCGGCCGAAATATACTGTAATATTTCTAATAAATGAATAATACGTGGGGTACCTGTTGCTGCCAAGATAGCGTCAATTAATTGCGCAGTTTTTAGTCGGCTGCACTCCAATAATGAAATGCCTCTTTTGGAGACGCGAATAAGGTCTTTGATGGATTTATTTTCAGGTAAATTAATAAAATCATTTCCCCAAAAGTTCTCTTTAAAATGAAGCACACGAATATCTGCGCTTTCTGCTTCTTCCTCTTGAAGATAAATTTCGTCAAATAACCAATAATGAGGTAGGTTTGAACCCACAAGGGTGATATCGCCCGATTCAAAGCGCCGGACACTATCGCCAATAAATTGGGTGCCTGAGCCTTTGGCGAAATAAATTAATTCCAGTTCTTCGTGGTAATGCCAAAGATTATGGTACTGAGGTGTATTGTCTCTACGCGCGTTGAACGAATGCTCAAGATTGCTGTTTAAATGAAGCAGCTGTGCTTTCATAATTATGAAATATATGCAGTAAAGTTACACAATTCAGTTTAGCTATGGTAATATAGCTTAATAATTTGATAATATACTTGAATATTGTCTAGCATTTTTAAGCTTATTTTACATTAAATAACTACTTATAACCATTTGAAAAATATGACGAATAAAAAGAGTTACGCATTTGCCTTGATTTTGGTGACATCCTTGTTCTTTTTCTGGGGATTTATTCATAACCTTGATCCGATCTTAATTCCGCATTTGAGGAATGCGTTTAGTTTATCCCATTTCCAGGCTTCCTTAGTCGATTCGGCTGTATTTATCGCTTATTTTGTGATGGCGATTCCTGCTGGAATTATCATGAAAAAATATGGCTATAAAGCGGGTATTTTGATTGGATTGATCTTTTTTGCCATTGGCTGTTTTCTTTTTGTACCTGCGGCCAATACGATAAGTTATGTTTTCTTTTTGGGGGCATTGTTCGTTGTAGCCTGTGGTCTTACCATTCTGGAAACCGCTGCAAATCCGTATGTAGCGATTTTGGGAGATCCAGCTTCTTCGGCGCAACGGCTTAATTTTGCGCAGTCCTTTAATGGACTAGCAGCCTTTGTTGCTCCGATTTTTGGTGGAAAATTTATTTTATCCCATGAACCCAAATCACAGGAAGAACTGGCGCAAATGGCTGAGCAGGCAAAGATGGCGTATATTCAGTCGGAAACAGCTGCTGTGAAATTGCCTTATGTAGTATTGGGAATATTGATTTTATTGATCGCTGCCTTGTTTTTCTTTACCAAATTACCTGATATCAAAGATGCCGAGGAAGAAGGTAGAGCTGGTTTTTTCCACGCGTTGCGTCATAAAAATGTGCGTTGGGCCGTGGTGGCTCAATTTTTCTATGTGGGAGCGCAAGTCTGTATTTTAAGCTTCCTGGTATTGTATGCAACAGAAGCTGCGGGCATATCGGGTAAGGATGGGGCCGATTATGCTGGGTTTGCGGGATTGGCTTTTATGTTGGGCCGGTTTATCGGTACATTTTTTATGCGTTTTGTATCAGCATCCCAGCTTCTGATCATCTATTCCGCTATAGCGATCGTTCTATCCCTATTTGTCATCTTCGGATCAGGTATTCAGACCTTGTATGCATTGATCGGTATTGCATTCTTTATGTCTATTATGTTTCCGACGATATTCGCGTTTGGTGTACAAGGTATCGGTGCCGATACCAAATCTGCTTCCAGTTTGATCGTAATGTCTATTGTTGGTGGTGCTTTGTTACCTCCAATTTTGGGCTTTATCTCGGATAAAACAGGACATTTCCAGTATGGCTATTTTGTGCCATTGGTTTGTTTTATTGTTGTCTTATTGTTTGCTTTCCAAAATAGAAATGTCAGTATTGCGGAAACCGAAAATCTTAAATCACATTAATTAGTTAGTAATGAAAAGATATGTCATGGCTTTAGATCTTGTGGACGATCCACAATTGATCAAGGAATATGAGGATTACCACCGTGAGGTTTGGCCGGAAATAAAACGTTCGATTCTGGATGCAGGTATTCTGCAGATGGAGATCTATCGTTTTGAAAATAGATTGTTTATGAACATGGAGGTGGGTGAAGACTTTTCATTTGAGAAAAAATCGGCTATGGATGCTGCCAATGAAAAAGTACAGGAATGGGAACAGCTGATGTGGAAATACCAGGCGGCCATTCCGGGGGCAAAGCCGGGAGAGAAATGGGTAATGATGACAAAAATATTTGAATTAGTATAATTATGGCTATACAGCGCTATTTACAGATCCATCCAATGGATAATGTCCTTGTTGCATTACAGGACTTGGCTGCGGGAACAACGATTGTTTTTGAAGGTAAGGAATTTACATTAAAGCAAGCTGTTGCTGCCAAACATAAATTCACCATCCAGCCAATGGAACAAGATACGGAGATATTGATGTATGGTGTTCTGGTAGGAAAATTGAATACTCCCCTAGCTGAAGGGGAACTCATTACCACTGAAAACTTGCGCCATGCGTCGGAAGATTTTAAAATGGGCAATCGCAAGACAGCCTGGACAAAACCTGATGTTTCTGCATTTAAAGATAAAACGTTCAATGGATTCCACCGTTCAAATGGGACTGTTGGAACGGCCAATTACTGGTTGGTTATTCCATTGGTTTTTTGCGAAAATAGAAATGTATTGACCCTGAAGGCTGCTTTTGAAGAAAAGTTGGGCTATAAAGTAAAAGCCAATAATTACGTGTCTGAGGTAGAAGATCTCATTAGCTTATATAAGTCTGGTGCTGATGTAAATGCGATTCTTAGTCAGGATCTACTTGCTAATTCGACTTCCAGTGAGCAGGAACGCCTGTTCAAAAATGTCGATGGAATCAAGTTTTTAAACCATGAAATGGGCTGCGGCGGAACCCGCATGGATTCGGATGCCTTATGTGGCCTTTTGGCTGGTTATATCACCCATCCGAATGTGGCGGGGGCAACGGTATTGAGTTTAGGATGTCAGCATGCGCAGGCTTCCATTCTGAAAGCTGAAATTGAAAAGCGAAGTCCAGGTTTTGATCGCCCACTGTATATTTTCGAACAACAGAAAGAAGGAACTGAAAAAGAGCTTATGCAAAAGGCGATTAAAGCAACTTTTGCAGGGATGATGCAAGCGGATAAAAATGAGCGCAAACCAGCCTCATTGGACAAATTGTGTATAGGTCTGGAATGTGGTGGTTCAGACGGATTTTCGGGCATCTCGGCCAATCCGGCGCTCGGATTTGTATCAGATATTTTGGTGACTTTAGGCGGATCGGTGATTCTGGCGGAGTTTCCTGAATTATGCGGCGTGGAACAGGAGTTGAGTGATCGTTGTATCGATGAGCCAACGGCGGAGCGTTTTATGTCGCTGATGCGTACTTACAACGCAAAAGCTGAAGCTGATGGTTCGGGATTCTATATGAATCCTTCTCCGGGCAATATTCGTGATGGTTTAATTACTGACGCAATTAAGTCTGCTGGGGCTGCCAAAAAAGGAGGAACATCACCTGTTGCAGCAGTGATTGATTATCCTGAATTGGCCAACGGTCCGGGGTTAAACTTATTATGTACGCCTGGTAATGATGTGGAAAGTACAACTGCAGAAGTGGCAGCAGGTGCTAATATTGTCTTGTTTACTACGGGGCTGGGTACCCCTACAGGTAACCCGATTTCACCTGTTGTGAAACTATCAACAAATACCAAGACTTTTGAGAAAATGCCCGATATCCTGGATTTGAACTGTGGTACCATTATCGAAGGTACAGAGACTATTGAGGAAGCCGCACACCGTATTTTGGATTATGTAATAGAGGTTGCTTCTGGTGAAGTGAAACCGAAGGCGGTGTTGCTGGGGCAAGACGATTTCATACCATGGCGTAGAGGTGTTTCTTTGTAGTTGGGTATAATGAGTTTATTGAAAATCCATGACAACTAATCATTTACATATGAAACTTAAACATGTAATCTGTGGTTTAGCCTTGCTGATGGGATCAGTATCCGCGAGCTATAGCCAGCAACATTATCAACCGAGTCCCGAAAATCTGAAAAATAGGGAGTGGTTTGAACAATCTCGGTTTGGTGTTTTTATCCATTGGGGGGTATATAGTGTGCTGGGGGATGGTGAGTGGGTCATGAACAACCAGAATATCAGTTTGGATGAATATGCATTGCTGCCTAAATTTTTCAATCCAATTTCCTTTAATGCGAAAGAATGGGCGAAGTTATTTAAACAGGCAGGGGCAAAGTATATCACCTTTACGACCAGACATCATGATGGATTTTCGATGTGGAACAGCCAGGTTTCGGACTATAATGTGGTGAAGAAATCTCCCTTCAAACGCGATATTGTGAAAGAGTTGGTGGAAGCTTGCCGTGCCGAAGGGATAAAAGTGATGTTCTACTATTCGCTTTTAGACTGGCACCGGGATGATTATCTGCCTGTTGGTAAAACGGGTGGTGGCATTGCGGGGCGCGATTCAACGAAAGGGGATTGGAATCATTATGTCCAGTTTATGAAAAGCCAATTAACGGAGCTGTTGAGCAACTACGGTGAGATCGATGGGATCTGGTTTGATGGTCATTGGGACAAGCCCAATGAAGATTGGCATTTCAAAGAAATCTATGAATTGATTCATAAGTTACAGCCACAGTGCTTGGTGGGTAACAACCACCATCTGGCGCCATTTGAAGGGGAAGATTTTCAGATGTTCGAACGTGATTTACCTGGAGAGAATACTACTGGGTTCGGCACGAAAGCGCATGATGTTGGGAAACTACCGAAGGAAGTATGTGGAACAATTGCAGGATCTTGGGGATTTGAGCTGAAAGATCGGACACGAAAATCCTTTCAGGAAGTGCTGAAATACCTGGTCAAGGCAGCTAGTCATGGTTCCAATTTATTGCTCAATGTTGGCCCGATGCCAAACGGTGAGATTCAGGACTATCAACAGGAGCGCTTGAAAGAACTTGGAAAATGGCTATCGGTGTATGGTGAAACAATCTATGGAACAGCGGGTGGGGCGGTGTCACCAACAGACGATTATGCGTTGACAAAAAAAGGAAACCAAGTGTATCTACATGTGTTTAAAACGGATAAAAAGGAATTGTTGATTAATAACCTTCCTTATCAGGTGAAAAAAGTAAGCACATTTATCGGAAAGAAAGAGATTAAGTTTAGTTATAAGAACAATAGTCTACGCTTGGATTTGCCAACATCGACAGATGAAGCAGATTTGGTATTGACATTAACAATTAAATAACAATGGGAAAATTAGAACAAAAAGTAGCTGTAATTACCGGTGGTGGTAGTGGGATAGGCCGTGCGATCAGTCTGCAATTTGCTGCAGAAGGAGCAAAAGTTCATATTCTGGATTTGAATGAAGATGGCGGTAAGGCTGTAGTTGATGAGATCTTGGCTTTGGGTGGTCAGGCTGCATTTAATCGTTGTAATGTAACTGATCAACAAGAAATTACTGCTATAGCACAAAATATCGGAAAAATTGATATTTTAGTAAATAATGCTGGTATCGCTCATGTTGGTAATTTGGAAAATTGTCAATCAGAAGATTTTGAGCGTGTTTTTAATGTGAATGTTAAGGGAGCTTATAATGCATTGCATGCTATTGTGCCGATGATGAAGGCGCAGGGTTCGGGAGCAATCCTTAATTTAGCATCCATAGCTGCATGGGTTGGTATCACGGATCGTTTTGCGTATTCGATGAGCAAGGGGGCTATTTACGCGATGTCAATGTCTGTAGCACGGGATTACATGGCCTACGGTATTCGTTGCAATAGCATTTCGCCTGCACGTGTACATACCCCATTTGTGGATGGATTTATCGCAAAAAACTATCCTGGAAAAGAGGAAGAAATGTTTGAAAAACTATCAGCAAGCCAACCAATAGGCCGCATGGCGCAACCGGAAGAAATTGCCAAATTAGCACTTTTCTTGTGTAGTGACGATGCTGGATTTATTACTGGAAATGACTACCCTATTGACGGTGGTTTTATTAAATTGAATAATTAAAAAGCTAAAAATAAAATATCTATTATCTCAATACTATAAAAATGAAATTAATACGTTTTGGAGCTCAAGGCAAGGAGAAAATCGGTGTTCAGATCGATGGTGTAAATTACGATGTAAGCGCATTTGGTGGTGATTACAATGAACAATTCTTTGCCGAGAATGGTGTAGCCCGTTTAGAAGAATTTGTGAAGGCAAATGAAGGTAAGTTGATTGAAGTTCCTCAAGGCGAACGTATCGGAGCACCTTTTGCCCGCCCATCCAAAATTGTTTGTATTGGATTGAACTATTTAGACCATGCCAAGGAAACAAATGCACCAATTCCTGCTGAACCGATCATCTTTATGAAATCGACCACTTCGTTGGTAGGTCCATACGATAATGTGATGATTCCGAAAGATTCTGTAAAAACAGATTGGGAGGTGGAATTCTGTATTGTGATCGGTAAAAAAGCTTCTTATGTAGAAGAGCATGAAGCCTTAGATTATGTGGTCGGTTATGTATTGCACAACGATGTTTCCGAACGTGAGTATCAGCTGGAACGTGGCGGTACTTGGGATAAAGGAAAAGGATGTGATACGTTTGCACCGATGGGACCTTTCATGGCGACAAAAGAAGAAATCAAAGATATCAACAATGTGCGTCTATGGTTGAAGGTAAACGGAAAAACCTACCAAGATGGTAATACCAAGGATTTAATCTTTTCGGTGGCGCATGTAGTATCCTATGTGTCTAAATTTATGACTTTGTTGCCAGGAGACGTGATATCAACAGGTACTCCGGCAGGTGTTGGCTTAGGATTTAACCCACCGATTTATTTGAAGCCTGGCGATGTGATCGAGTTAGGAGCAGATGGTCTTGGAGAGTCCCGTCAGACTGTGGTAGCGTATTCAAAAAATTAATTGCTCATTAGGTTTTCTTTTCATTATGCGTATAGATACCCATCAGCATTTCTGGAAATTCGATCCAATTAGAGATAGTTGGATTACCGAAGAAATGCAAGTCATCAGACGTGATTTCACCCCTTTGGATATTCAATTTGTGCTTGAACGAAATGGATTTGGAGGGAGTGTTGCTGTTCAGGCGGATCAATCCAACGAAGAGACTGCTTATTTGGTTCAGCTGGCTAGTGATTATCCTTTTATTAAAGGCGTAGTGGGCTGGATTGATCTTCAAGCAGCGGATATTCGACAACAGTTGGATGGCTATCAATCAGCTACGGTCATCAAAGGATTTCGTCATATTGTTGAAGGAGAAGCTGACCCTGATTTTCTCATTCGCCCTGCGGTATTAAACGGGCTGAAGGCCTTAGC
Organism: Sphingobacterium sp. 40-24; assembly: GCF_001899705.1. Lineage (NCBI taxonomy): Bacteria > Pseudomonadati > Bacteroidota > Sphingobacteriia > Sphingobacteriales > Sphingobacteriaceae > Sphingobacterium > Sphingobacterium sp. 40-24. The sequence goes on from NZ_MKWH01000038.1 coordinate 70,362, forward strand.
AGATTATGGTTATACGTATGATCTGCTCATCCGTCCACGACATTATGCGGCAACGTTGGATTGTGTGCAGCAAAATCCAAATCTTCAATTTGTATTGGATCATATTGCCAAACCGCCGATCAAGTCGAAAGCATTTGATGAGTGGGCGGCGTTTATCGATGCGCTATCTGCCTTTCCAAATGTCGTATGTAAAGTTTCGGGACTTGCAACAGAGGCCGATTGGGAAGGATGGAAACTTGATGATTTTAAGCAATATCTGGAGCATATCTTTGCGCGTTTTGGAAAGGAGCGCATTATGTACGGGTCAGATTGGCCGGTATGTCTATTGGCGGCATCCTACGAAGAAAGTATTGCCATCGTTGAGGATAAATTAGGGCAATTTACGGCTGAAGAGAAGAACGCATTTTGGGCAGAGAACGCAATACGCGTGTATAATCTTTAAAAGGAAAAACTTCAGCATGCTATGAAAGGGAAAAATAGCATGCTGAAGCTTTTTATTGGTCATGAAGCTGGATAATGGGCTTAATGACGTCAATATAAATTAATCAATAACCAGAGAACGAATTCATTGTTGCGAATGTTAACCACAATCAATGAAACAAACCATTCAATAAAAGTATTATGGATCTTCATTTAAAAGATAAAGTTGTTATTGTTACCGGCGGAGCAAAAGGAATCGGGCGGGCTGTAGTCCACGCGTTGGCTAAAGAACAGGCTATTCCTGTCATTGTTGGCCGTAAACAAGCTGATAATGAAAAAGTCAAAGAAGAAATAAAGCAATTTGGTGTGGATGCACTCTGTATTGAAGCAGAATTATCTAAACCCGAAGATTGTGAAAGAGCCGTTCAAAAGACATTGGAAGTGTACGGGCGGATCGATGGTTTGGTGAATAATGCCGGACAAAATGATGGTGTTGGATTGGCATCGGGCAACTATGAAAGATTTGTTGCTTCGCTGCATAAGAACTTAATTCACTACTATCTGATGGCACATCACGCTTTGGATGCGTTGAAAGCATCTAAGGGCAGTATCGTGAATATTTCGTCCAAAACTGGTGAAACAGGGCAGGGCAATACCTCGGCTTATGCGGCATCCAATGGTGGACGTAATGCACTTACGCGAGAGTGGGCTGTAGAATTGTTGCCTTACTCGATTCGTGTCAATGCCATTATTGTGGCAGAATGTGCAACTCCCCAATACGATACCTGGATTCAAACCTTATCAAATCCGGAGGAGACATTGAAAAAAATTACGGACCGCATTCCATTGGAGCATCGCATGACCACAGCAGCGGAAATCGCCGATACAACAGTCTTTTTGCTGTCTAACAAATCAAGTCATACAACTGGTCAATTGATTCATGTGGACGGTGGCTATGTGCATCTTGATCGGTCGATTATTGCTGAATCGTAGCAGAAAAGCGATTGGGTTTTGGAAATTAAACTTGAGTGAATTTTAAAAAGACAACGCCGGTTCATTTCCAAAATCCATGATCTTTTTTTTGATAATATCCCTCAATCAATCAATGAAAATAACACCCATTGAATTCAGGCAGTAGGGGTATGATGAATTTTCTATACGGCGGAGATGTGGGGGGATGTTATATAAAATGCAGTTAGCTAAAACAAAAAAAGCTTGTTCATTGAACAAGCTTTTTTTGTGGTGCCACCTGGGTTCGAACCAGGGACACAAGGATTTTCAGTCCTTTGCTCTACCAGCTGAGCTATGGCACCAGTTGACCTTTTATTTAAATCTGTGATCATCAGATTGAAGCGTGGTGCCACCTGGGTTCGAACCAGGGACACAAGGATTTTCAGTCCTTTGCTCTACCAGCTGAGCTATGGCACCGCTTTTTTGCTATGGGTTTGTTCCCCTATTGCGATGCAAATATAGTCCGATAATTTGAATTCTAAAACTTTTATGCAGATTATTTTCGTACTTTTTTCGAACGTGTTGATTTTGATCGAGATAAAATTACAAGAAACTAACATATAGGAAAAGGAATAAGCTGTATCTTTGCATTTCAATAATTAGAGATGAGTAAAAGAGGAAGAGTTTTAGTTGCAATGAGTGGAGGGGTAGATAGCTCCGTTGCTTCTGTCATGCTCCACGAACAAGGATATGAGGTTATCGGTATCACGATGAAGACATGGGATTATGCATCCGCAGGTGGCTCGTCGAAAGAAACCGGATGTTGTAGCCTTGATAGTATCAATGACGCTCGTACATTAGCCGTAAACTATGGTTTCCCTCATTATATATTAGATATACGTGATGAGTTTGGAGATTTTGTGATTGACAATTTTGTAGAAGAATATATTGCTGGGCGCACGCCTAACCCATGCGTGTTGTGTAATACCCACATTAAGTGGGAGGCTTTGATGAAACGCGCTGACAAATTGGACTGTGAGTTTATCGCTACCGGGCACTATGCTAATATCCGTATGCACGATAATGGTCGCTATGTGATATCAAAAGGTAAGGATGAAAACAAAGATCAATCTTACGTTTTATGGGGCGTGTCACAAGAAAATCTTGCCCGGACACAGTTTCCGTTAGGATCTTTCACGAAAAAGGAGATTCGTCAGATGGCTTTGGATATGGGACAGAAGGAATTGGCCAATAAGTCGGAGAGTTATGAAATCTGTTTCGTTCCTGACAACGACTACCGTGCGTTTTTGAGACATAAGGTGCCAACGTTGGATCAACAAATTGGTCCCGGTAACTTTATTCTTTCCGATGGTACCGTTGTAGGTAAACATATTGGTTACCCTTATTTCACCATCGGTCAACGTAAAGGCTTAGGAATTGCCTTGGGGAAACCGATGTTTGTGATTGAGATCCTTCCGGAAAGTAATACGGTCGTATTGGGTGAAGAACATGAACTTGAAAAGTCACATGCTTACGTTCGTAATGTGAACTTTGTGAAATATGCAGGACTAGATCAACCGATGGAAGCAATTTCAAAGGTACGTTACAAAGACTCTGGTGCTTTGTCGACCATATCCCAAGAAGGCGATAAAGTGCGTATAGATTTTGTGCACAATGTGAAAGGTATTGCTCCAGGGCAATCGGCCGTTTTTTATGAAGGCAATGATTTACTCGGTGGTGGTTTCTTAATGAAATAAATAGAAGCTGGACTGAGATCTAAAATAAGAATTTTAATCCCTATACTGTCGATGCAGTATAGGGATTTTTATTTGGTTTAAAATACGTTTTATTGGGACTTCAAACTAGAAGATATTCGCTTTCTCTCTTTGTGGAAAATGGGAAATTTTAATTTGTTTTTACTAATAAAATTAGTAATTTTAACCTATGAATTCATCGGAATATTTGAAGGGCAGAGGGGCACAGATTAATCCCAATAACAAATTTTTTTCTAATCAATACGTGCAGGAGCATGTGGAGGGGCTGGATGAGGAGTTTTTGGGTGCCGAGAAAACGCAGTTTATTCCGACACATCCGAAATCGATTATTTCTAAGTCAAATAGTCCGGATCTCCGTTTTGAAAGATCCATTAATCCCTATCAGGGTTGTGAACATGGGTGTATTTACTGTTATGCGCGCAATTCGCATGAGTATTGGGGGTTCAGTGCGGGATTGGATTTTGAACGTAAGATCTTAGTAAAACATAATGCGGCTCAGCTTCTCGAACAGGAGTTTAGAAAATCGAGCTATCAGCCCGATTTGATTATGCTTTCCGGCAATACAGACTGTTATCAACCGATTGAACGGAAACTGGGTATCACACGTTCGCTTTTAGAATTAATGGTCAAATACCAGCATCCGGTCTCTATCATCAGCAAAAATGTACTGATGCGGCGGGATTTTGATCTTTTGCGTGAGCTTGCAGCACGCAATCTGGTTTCCGTTGCAGTAACCATCAATTCGTTGCGCGAGGAGGTACGTCAGAAAATGGAACCACGTACTGCAACGGCATCGGCCCGGTTGAAACTGATCGAGGGATTGACAGAGATAGGTGTACCCGTCATGCTGATGATGGCGCCCATCGTTCCTGGGATCAATAGTGATGAGATTTCAGATTTGATTCGTTCGGGAGCAGATGCGGGAGCAATTACGGCCTCTTATACCATCGTACGGCTCAATGGACAGATTGGTGGTATCTTTAAAGATTGGCTTTATCAGAACTATCCTGACCGTGCTGAAAAGGTATTACATTGGATTGAAGCCTGCCATGGTGGAAAAATTAACGATACCGATTTTGGAAGGAGGATAAAAGGGGATGGCCATATGGCCGAGAGTTTACAGCATTTATTCAAGCTTTCCGTCAAGAAATATATGAATAATGGGACACTTCCATCCTTGAGAAGGGATCTTTTCCGCTTACCCGATGCAGGCACGCAGCTGGGCTTGTTTTAGATGGTTGGAGCGACAATTATGAATTTGCTATTCTCGAGGAGGAATATCTACATTAAATTTTAGGAAAAAGCCTGATTCATGTAATGAATCAGGCTTTTTTTATTGATAGGATCGAGGTTCTGTGAACTAAGATTTCTTTCTTTTGATCAAAAGATAACTCACATAGAGTAATATAAGCCAAGCAGGGATCAATTCTACCGGAAGTTTCATTCCTGTTATCCACATGATGCCAAGTACAGCAATCAAAAAGATCAGACAGATATAATTACTTAAGGGATATAGAAAGGATGGGAACTTGGTCCGTAAATGCGCGTCGAGTTTATTTTTTCTGAAATACAAGTGTGTAATGGAGATCATTACCCAGTTGATAATCAGTGAAGACACCACCAGCGACATTAGAATCTCCAGTGCATTTTTGGGTGCCACATAATTGATAAATACACAGATCGCAGCGAACAGTGCCGAGACCAAAATTGCGTTAATAGGCGCATGATTCTTGTTGAGTTTCGAAAGAAAACGAGGGGCATTCCCCTGTTCTGCCAGTCCATATAGCATTCTGCTATTGCTGTACACACTGCTATTATATACCGATAATGCGGCGGTAAGGACAATGAGATTTAGCGCATTTGCGATAATTTTAGTGAAATAAAAAGTCTTTCCAAAGATGGTAAATTCAAATCCATTGAGTTTATCAAAAACAAGTACAAAGGGACTCGTATCTGCGGTGATATTTGTCCATGGTGTCAAAGAGAAAAGAATGATCAAAGCACCGACGTAAAAGATCAAGATCCGATAGATCACCTGATTGGTTGCTTTCGGTATGTTCTTTTCGGGGTGTTCAGCTTCAGCAGCAGTAATACCAACCAATTCCAGGCCACCAAAAGAAAACATAATCAAAGCCATTGCCGAAAGGAGGCCTTCAAAATTGCCGTCCGCAGTTTGGCTAAACCAGCCTTTTGGGAAAAAACCGCCATGTGAAGTCAGGTTGCTGAGGCTTGCTTGCTCGCCTCCTGTACCGCTTAGAAGCAGGTAAACACCAAAAACAATCATCGCGATGATGGCCACCACTTTGATAATGGAAAACCAAAATTCCGTCTCGCCATAAATTTTTACAGAAGCAAGATTCAGAGCGTTGATTGCAAAGAAGAAAAATAAGCTTGATGCCCATAAAGGTATCTCGGGCCACCAGAATTGTACATAAACACCGATAGCCGTTAATTCGGCCATACTGACGAGGATGTAAAGAACCCAATAGTTCCAGCCTGAAGCATAACCCGCAAAAGAACCCCAATATTTATTGGCGAAGTAGCTAAAACTTCCTGAAACAGGCTCCTCAACGACCATCTCGCCCAATTGGCGCATAATAAAAAAAGCAATAATTCCGGCGAAAGCATAGCCGAGGATAACAGCTGGCCCAGCTAGTGTGGCAGCCTTTCCGATACCTAGAAATAAGCCCGTTCCGATAGCACCACCCAGTGCAATTAATTGAATATGTCTATTTTGAAGTCCTCTTTTTAATTCTTCCTTATTGTTCTGTTTCTCCATGTGTATGGTTAATACGGTTATTAGTCTGTTTTGACCGATCCTTGGCAGGGGAAACCTGTGAAGACTTTACTCCGTACCAGAATCGAATTGGTCAAAATTGCTGCCGCTGTATAATGTGCCGACGAATAACGTGACTCCCAGCGCATCTTTTGCCCTAAGCGCATAAAGTTAATAAAACACTTAGGTATTTGTGCACATTCTGTTGTGGTTTTAATGTATTTCGTTGTTTTTTTATAAACAATAGCGAGGGGCCTGTTTGACTCAGAAATAGAAAGCGCCGTAATTTTCAAAAAAAACGGCGCTTTCCTAAATAGTAGCTAGTGTGATTTTTGGCCACTCTAACTAATAACGAAATCTTATTTGTAAATGCTACTCAAAAAGATCAATTAATTTGCTTTTTGTGTTTTTTCAACACTGCAGTTGCATCCGCAACCTTTGGAGCAGCTCGATTTGCCCTTTAATGATTTTCGGACATTTTTAACGACATACCATACAGCCGCCAAAACCAAAATTCCTACGATGAGATATTGTACGGTTAAATTATCCATAGCTTTTTTATTTTAAAAGTTGATAAGCAATTAAGGCACTGAAATAGGCCAAGCCTGTCATAAAACTAAGTTGTATTAAAGTCCATTTCCACGAGCCCGTTTCCCTTTTTACGGCCGCTATTGTACTCATACATTGCATAGCAAAAGCGTAAAACAGCAATAAGGATACACCAGAAGCCAGATTGTAAGCAGGTAAACCGGTGTTCCGGTTAATTTCGCTTTTCATTTTACCCAATACCGTTGTTTTAGATGTTTCATCTTCGATATCCACTTCGTCACCAAGGCTGTATACAGTGGCCATGGTTCCCACAAACACTTCACGGGCAGCAAAAGAAGAAATAAGACCAATTCCCATCTTCCAGTCATAGCCCAATGGTTCAACCACAGGTTCAATAGCCATGCCAAGATAGCCAAGGAAGGAGTGTTCCAGACGATAAGATGAAACTTCATGCTCCAAATCTGCTTCGGATAGGTTGGGATTATCTTTTGTTACGTATTCTTCCGCTCGGCTAAATTTATCATTTGGCCCAAAGCTGCCTAATGCCCATAGTATCACAGAGATTGCCAGAATGATTTTACCTGCACCGAAGACAAAGCTTGATGCTTTTTCCCAGACATTTAAAGCAACATTCTTCCAATCCGGAGTTTTATAGGTCGGCAGTTCGAAGATTAAAAATGATTTGTGTTTTGATTTGATAACCTTCGTCAGAATAACCGCGGACAGTAAAGCTGCAAATATCCCAAGTAGGTACATCACAAATAAAACAATACCTTGTAATTGAAATCCACCAACTCTATTGTCTGGTATAACGAGTCCGATCAGAACAATATAAATGGGTAGACGGGCTGAGCAGGTCATAAAAGGTGTTACCAGAATAGTGACCAGTCTTTCCTTGCTATTCTCGATATTACGTGCAGACATGACTGCAGGAACAGCACAGGCAACGCCCGAAATCAATGGAATCACCGATTTTCCATTCAGCCCGAAAGGACGAAGCCATCGGTCCATCAGGAAAACTACGCGGCTCATATAGCCCGTTTCTTCCATGATCGAGATAAAGATGTATAAAATGACGATCTGTGGAATGAAGATCACGATTCCGCCAATACCTTTGATAATACCATTGCTGAGCAAGTCGGTCAATGGCCCTGCCGGCAATGCTGTTTGTGTATAGGCCGCAAGATCACCGAATAGGCCATCGATAAAGTCCATGGCTGGTCCAGACCAGGTATAAATTGCCTGGAAGATCAGAAAAAGGATTCCAAAAAAGATGATATACCCAAAGATCGGGTGCAGCAGGATGCTATCGATCGTATTGGTCTTGTTTTTGTTGGAAGCCTCATCTTTTACATAAAGCTCAGCGAGACTGCTGTCTAAAGATTTACTGCGTAATATAGCTTCGTCTTTTTGCAGTTTTTCAGCCCGTAATTGATATTTATCACGGATTTGCTGGATGGACTGATTCTTTTCTTTTGATAAAAAGGATACTTCGCCCTTGGCTAAATATTGCCAGGTATGGTATTCTGTATCTAAGGGAAAAAGGCGTTTGGTTTCCTCCAATGCAGCATCGGCTTCCTTTGGTAAGCTGAATTTGCTGATATACATGGGCGGAACGGTATCAAAGTTTTTGATCAGCTGATCTATACCCTGCCCGGTACGGGCGTTGGTTTCGTATACTTTTGTATTTAATAAATGCTCAAGTTTTTGGATATCTATTGTAATGCCTTTTTCCTTGGCTTCATCAATCATATTGATGACGAAGATGGCAGGTAGACCAAGCTCCCGGGCTTGCTGATAAAGGATAATTGACCGTTTTAAGTTGGTCGGTTCAGCGACGACAACAACAAGGTTGGGTCTGAAACTACTTTTTTTGTCAACCAGGGTGTTGAAGACAACTTCCTCATCCATTGAACTTGGAAACAAGGTATATGTCCCTGGTAAATCGATAATTCGATAAGTCTTGTTATTGGCTTTTACTTGCCCCTCACGTTTCTCGACAGTAATTCCGGGATAGTTTCCTACTTTCTGATTTAATTTTGTAATCCGGTTAAATAGAGATGTTTTACCCACATTTGGATTCCCCAAAAGTGCAATAATCGGGTTATTCATTATTTCTGATCAATAAGGATGACTTTAGCTTCTGATTTGCGGATGGCAATCAAGGCGTTATTAGCACTAATATTTAAACATATAGGACCGTCCAAAGGAGCGATGTGTTTCACTTCTATTTCAGTACCCGGGATAAACCCCAATTCGAAAAATTTAGCTGGAATATCGTGCGAATCAAAATCTATTATTACCGCTTTTTCCCCTTTTTTTAGCTTATCTAAGCTAGTTCTATTACGCATCTACCTGTTTTTTTGAATTCTTCAAATATACAGAATTTCTACCATTTAGAATGATTCTAATGTCATAGTTATGTATTTAGTAAAAAACAGCTATCTTTACTATTCAGAACGATTAATTATCAACCAGAATGAAGATTGAGGACGAAATCAAAGTAAGTAAATTCAGTAATGAATGGCATCGTTGTACGGTAAATATTCTATATACGTACAATTGGATTAACAATGAGCTTGAACAGCGAGCTGCCAAAGAGGGGATCACTTTGAAACAGTTTAATGTCTTGCGCATTTTAAGGGGGCAATATCCTAAGCCTGCAACCAATAATCTCATTAAATCAAGAATGCTGAGTACAACGCCGGATATCTCCCGGATGATTGATCGCATGGTTTCCAAAGGATTGGTTTCACGCTGTCAATCTGATGGAGATAAAAGGGCTGTGGATTTGGTTATCACAGAAAAGGGCTTAGAGATCCTTAAAAATCTAGATGAGGATATGCTGATGCAGGATCTTTTACCCAATCGAATTAGTGAAGAAGAAGCGGTTACGCTAAGTACACTGCTGGATAAACTTCGCGGCTAAAGAAATTAATGCGCATGGTCATGATGTTCATGATCATGCGGTTGTTGATGCTGATCGTGCCCATGATCATGTTCCCCCACAAATAAGAAACTTCCAAGAGCTATAGCCACACCGGCAATAACAGCAATCATTTTCTTTTTATTGAATTTATGATGGTCAATGGAGCCCGATTCAAAAAGTATCGTCGTGGAGATGTGCAAGAAAATACCGATAACCACCGCCATGATTTTATCAAAATACTGCTGAATATTGCCTACTTCTCCCGCACTGATGGCCTTGCTTAATAAAAAGCCAAAAGGGGTCATAGCAGCAAATAAGGCTAGTGTAATAAGGATGGTATTTTTCTTTAAATGCGTGCTTATCAAGATACTTCCCAATGCAAATGCAGCTGGGATATGGTGAATTGATATACCTAGCGCAAGTTCAGTCTGATGTGTCGCCGCAAGTGGCATACCTTCCAGGAATGCGTGTAGACATAGGCTGAACATAATACCGATTGGAAAACGATGGCTGTGATGGTCGTGCTCATTGTCCGTATGGATGTGGCCATGCTCTATCCCTTGGGAAAACTGTTCAAGAAAGAGCTGGAAGAGAAATCCCGCAAGTACATAAATACCCAGTACTTCAGGTGAAGTATTGTTGGACTGGTAGACATGTGGCATAAGATGAAGTACGGTAATGGAGAATAAATAGGCTCCACTGAAAGAAAGGATGAGTTTAAGAAAATTCGTTCCTTTCTTCTGTACAAAAAATACGGCAATTCCACTTGCAAATGCAGGTATGAATAAAATTAAAATCAATAAAATTGAATTCATTATACTTGTTCAGTTTTAAAAAAGCTAGGTACAAACCGTTTGAATAAATAGCCTGTAGCCAAACCGACCAGGATACCTAAGGCCGAACCACAGAGCACATCAAACGGGTAATGAACACCAACATAAATTTGAGAGACTGAGATTAGGGTTGCCCAGGCAATACAAAACCAAAGCACATATTTCCATCTCCTCCGGAAGAGTACAATCCAGAAAAAAGCAAGGGAAAAATGATTGGCCGCATGGGAGGAGGTAAAGCTAAAGCCCGAACCACAGCGTACGCGGATGTTGACATTTTCTTTAAACTCCACGTCATTGCATGGTCTAATCCTTTTTACAGTCTTTTTGATCAAATGAGATGATATACCATCGGAAATTCCGAAAGTAACCAAGGTCATGGCAACAATTAGGATACCTGTTTTTCCATAGGTCTTGATGAAAAATATGATCAAAAATAAATACAAAGGTGCCCAGGTATATGGATTGCGCAAAATAGGCAATAGCCAATCAAACACGGGGTTACTCAAGCCCTGATTAATGGCCAGAAAAATCTCTTGATCGATGTGTACTAATTGTTGAATCATAAATGTTGCTGATGACAATGAAATCCCAAACTTTAAAAAACTCGTTTTTCAAAAGTAAAAATAATTTCATTGCAAACGGTTGTTTCTTTTAAAAACAACTTTGTTGCAACAAATATACGTTAAATATTCATTAATTATAATTTTAATTCGATATTTTATTGGCATTGTGCTAAATTTACACGTTAATCAATTCAAGAGAAATGACTTTAATTAAATCAATATCAGGAATACGTGGTACGATAGGTGGGCGTGCTGGAGAGGCACTTACCCCGATAGATATCGTTAAGTTTACAGCCGCATACGGCAAAATAATTGTCAAACAGAGTGGCATCAAAAAAATTGTGGTAGGAAGAGATGCACGCGTTTCCGGAGAGATGGTCAGTAATTTGGTGATTGGTACCTTGCAAAGTATCGGTGTTGATGTAGTTGATTTAGGTCTTTCAACAACGCCGACGGTAGAGATTGCTGTGCCTATGGAAAAAGCGGCCGGTGGTATTATTTTAACGGCTTCACACAACCCGGGCCAATGGAATGCGCTGAAGTTGTTGAATGCAAAGGGAGAGTTTATTTCAGATGTTGAAGGACAGGAAGTATTGGCGCTCGGTGAATCCTTAGACTTCGACTTCTCGGAAGTAGAAGAGATCGGACAGGTTCATAAAGATTATTCTTATTTACAGAAACATGTTGACGCCGTATTGGCCTTAGACTATGTGGATAAAGAAGCGATCAAAGCGGCTAATTTTAAAGTTGCTCTGGATGCGGTCAACAGTACTGGTGGTACATTTATACCCGCTCTATTGGATGCGCTTGGTGTACAGACAGTCTATAAGATCCATTGTGAACCCAATGGTCAATTTCCGCATAATCCAGAACCATTGAAAGAACATCTAACGGATTTATCCGCTGCAGTTCTTGAAAACAACGCTGACTTGGGTATTGCTGTGGATCCGGATGTAGACCGGCTGGTCTTTATGATGGAGGATGGTGAGTTATTTGGTGAAGAATATACGTTAGTTGCTGTAGCGGATTACCTATTGCAGCATAAGAAAGGAAATACAGTTTCCAATTTGTCTTCCACACGTGCATTGCGCGATGTAACGAAAGCGCATGGTGGCGAATATTATGCGGCCGCCGTGGGTGAGGTAAATGTGGTGACAAAAATGAAAGAAGTCGATGCTGTGATCGGTGGCGAAGGAAATGGCGGTGTCATTTATCCCGCATCCCACTACGGCCGTGATGCGTTGGTTGGTGTGGCCATCTTCTTGACACACTTGGCAAAACTTGGTAAAAAGGCTTCAGAGTATCGTGCTTCTTTACCGCAGTATTTTATGTCAAAAAACAAGATTACCTTAACTCCAGAATTGGACATTGATAATCTATTGGCCAAAATGGAGGAAAAATATAAAAATGAAGACCATTCAACAATTGATGGACTGAAAATAGACTTCGAAAATGAGTGGGTTCATTTGCGCAAGTCGAATACCGAACCGATTATTCGGATCTATTCTGAGGGACCGACGCCCGAAGCTGCTGAGCAGATCGCGCAGAAGATTATCAGAGAAATTGAAGAAATAATTAAATAGAAACAAAAAGCTGCATCCGCAGCTTTTTGTTTTAGGACTCATCTGAGTAGTACAACATAGTCCTAGATATTAAGATGTTTTAGAATTTATGATTAGAAAGATCATTTTAAGTACGTATTGTTTTCTTAGTTTAATTTTATTGGCCTTGCCAACAAGTGCCCAGCAGCCTGTAGACGAAATCAATAGGGTGTTAGATCAATGGCACAAATCTTCGGGTGAGGTAAAGTATGGCCCTTTTTTGAATGTCGTCGCTTCGGATGGTATTATTTTGGGAACGGATCATGACGAGCGATGGGATAAGGCGCATATTGATAAGTTCGCTAATCAATATTTTAATCCCAAAAATGCCTGGACTTATACCTATGACAAACGGCATATTAGTTTTAATGCAGATAGCACAACAGCTTGGTTTGATGAAACTTTTAAGATCAATACCAAGTCTTTTCGTGGCGTGGGGGTGTTGAGCAAGCTGGACAGTGAATGGAAGCTTCGTCAATATAGTATGTCTATGTCGGCTCCTTATGCGGATGTAAAGGCAGCTGTGGGCGGAAAGGCCGGTCAGAAAATCCATAGCAATCTCTTATTGGTGATGGTGCTGTTTTTCTTTATGGCCATGTTATTTGTGCTGAGCCAGCGCTTAAAAATTTCTTATCCCATTCTTCTGGTTATTGGCGGGCTGGTGATCTCTTTGATTCCCGGTGCCCCGGTCATTAGTATTGATCCTGATATTGTATTTATGGTGTTTTTGCCACCTTTGCTTTTTGAAGCGGCCTGGTATACCAATTGGGGGAATTTTCTAAAATGGCGCCGGTCGATCTTTATTATGGGATTTGGCTTGGTCTTTTTTACCTCATTGGCCATTGCATATTTCTCGGTCAGCATCATTCCCGGATTTACATTGGCGCTAGGATTTCTGCTGGGGGGCATTATCTCTCCACCAGATGCGGTGGCAGCGAGTTCGGTCCTGAAAGGCGTCAGTATCCCCAAACGTGGTATCGCGATATTGGAAGGAGAAAGTCTGGTCAATGATGCCGCTTCGCTTACCGTATTTAGATTTGCATCCATTGCAATTCTTACAGGCCAGTTTGTCATGGGCAATGCCACTACACAGTTTCTTGTTTTATCGGTCATGGGGGTTATTGTAGGACTTGTCATCGGTCATATCCTCTATATATTCCTGCGCTATATCGCTAAATCGTCCAGTATCTCTACACCTATTACCCTTATCGCGCCGTACCTGATGTATATTGTTGCGGAGCATTTTGAATGGTCCGGAGTTTTAGCTGTAGTCAGTGGGGGACTGTTTCTTTCCTTCCGGGCGGGTGATTATCTCAATTATCATACACGCATCCAAACGAAGGAGGTTTGGGCCACAGTGGGTTTTCTATTAAATGGATTTGTCTTTATTTTAATTGGACTTGAACTCCCGGTCATTATCAACGGATTGGGCGAGTACTCCATGGAGGAAGCGATTGACTATGCATTGGCGATCTGTGTGATTGTTATTGTATTGCGATTAATCGCGGTGTACCTCTCGGCCTTTGTTCCTAGAATACTGTTCAAACGCGTTCGTATCAAGGAAAAGAGTCCAGGCTGGAAGCTGCCCTTGGTTGTGGGCTGGGCTGGTATGCGGGGTGTGGTCTCTTTGGCTTCAGCATTGGCGATCCCTTTGACTTTGTACGACGGGACTGCTTTTCCGCACCGTAACCTGATCTTGTTTATTACTTTTGTGGTTATTTTGGTGACCCTTGTTTTTCAGGGCCTTACCCTGCCATTGCTGATCAAACTGATCAAAATTGAAGAGGTCGATGAGCAAGCTTCGATGGAAGAACAAATCGATGAGATCCGCGTCCGTCTTGGCAAAGAATCTATTGCCTATTTGGATAAACATTATGGAAAGGAAATGCTGGAACATGAGACAATAGCTCGCGTCAAAGAGCAGATTATCCGGAGTGTAAATGCGTCCGAGCGTGCCAAGGAAGAAGACACGCGTGCGCAACTTTCTGCTGTTAGAGGCTTGTACAATAAAATTATGCTGGAACTTTTAGCTTTACGTCGCGATGGTTTGTACAAAATCAAAGAAAGCAAGGCTTACGATAGTGACGTCATCAAAGAAATGGAGTATTCCTTGGATCTGGAGGAATCGCGTTTATCGCGTAAATAGATAATTACAGGAAGAAGTCCGCGGATCTTCCCGCAGATTGAGCTGATAGTACAGGAAAAATAGCGACTTAGTTTATAATGCTAATTTCGCTATTTTTCCTTTATCTCCTGCCAGAAATACGGCCTGACCTTTTTTGGCTTTTTGAACAGCATTGAAGCTTTCCTTTCCGATAGGTGTCCAGTTTTTACCCCCGTCATTCGAGCGGTCTGTACCCGAGGTACCCGTGCAGATCAATTGTTTTTTGGAGAGATAAATGACTGCCGACTTAAAGCCTGCAGGGGCTGTCTGTGGTGCAGACCATGTCTTGCCGCCATCGTTGGTCAAAAGGCTATTTTTGTCTTTATTTTTATCTTCCTTGTAATCACCGCCGACCACAATACCGGTTTTTGATGTGTAAAATGCGACCGAAAAAGGACCCGTGCTATTTTTTCCATGAATCATGGGGCAACTGTAGCGCTTCCATGTGCTGCCCTGATCCGTGCTGCTGTATATATTGGCTACAGTTCCACCAGTGGCAATCCAGTAGGTGCCTTGGTCATTGCAGTAGATGGATGTTCCGCTCGCCGCAAAGCCCGCTTCCCCCTCAGTAATGGAAAGGTGCATATTCGCGGATATATCTTTCCAAGACTTTCCGAAATCGACGCTTTTCAATAAAGGCATTTTACCATGAATGGCGTCGCCAAAAGCAATTCCCGCACCTTTTGACGTAAACGCAAATCCATCATAAAATATTTCCGGTCGCTTGTCACTGAATACTTCCTTCCAGCTTCGGCCACCATCCTGTGTACGTAAGATAATAGCGGGCGAACCTGCCGATATAATAAGGGCCTCATTCTCATCAAATGCTTCGATATCTCTAAAATCGATTTTTTCATAACCTATGGGATTTACCCATTGCCAGTTTTTTCCGGCATCCGTGCTTAAACCCACAGTACCATTGCTGCCACTTACCCAAACGGTTTCATCATCGACGACACTTAGCCCCCGATAGCTGCTGTTACGTTCTTGATTGACAATGTTAATCGTGGCTTGCTGAGCACTTAGGAGGTTCAGAAAGAAGATTTGGATAATGAAGATCAGATATAAAGGTTTCATGTGGGTATGCTGTTTATTTAAACAAATCTACTCGTCTTTTTGAAACTTTCCGTGGTTTTTTTAAGATTGTTTTGCGGAGCTGCAAAAATCCAACGGTCATTTTTCGCGGCGATTTGAAATAAGGAATGCTCAAGACAACCAGGAGTGCAATACAGGCCGACGTCCCCAGTGCTCCACCATAGCCGGTAAAAAACTTGCTTGTATTGAGCAGAATAGTTGTAAAGATAATGCCGGCAAGGGCCAGACCAAAATAAGTGGATAGCTGATTTTTTGATACCATGCCTATAAATGACGCTCCTATAAAAATTGGCGGAATATATTGTGCCAGATAGGGAGAAACACTTTTTGGAAAGAAATGAAGAAAGCCGGCAACAACTAAGGTCAACAAAGCTGATGATCGTACAGCACCTTGGTTCAACGTGGTATTTAGGTAATACGTCGCTGTACTTGCGATGACACCGACCAGGTATAAAATGAATGTTTCCATATTACTTAAAAAGGTACAACAATAGGTAGGTAAGTGAAACGCCTAGAAAGGCCAATGTCCCAAGTTTACCACCGACGCCATTTAAAAGGCTCTTCGATACAATGAGGAAGATCGCGGTGAAAATACTGGCTGCTAGAATAAAAGAGAAACCGTGGGCCACCTGCGCATTGGACATGCCAACAAATGCGCCGCAATAAATCGCTGCAGGAAGGTGGGGCAGATAAGCTGAATTTTTGTTGATATTGGGGATGAAGGAGGCCAGGGTACCTGTCAGTGCCGCCCCTAAGACGGGACCCAAACCGAATATCTGATTGAAGTAATAGGACGCAATAGCGCCTATCGGTACCCAAACCGCAATTTTAATGGATTCATATTCATGCTTATGATGATGAATCGGCGATCTGAGATAACTGTATAGGATCAGTAAGGATAATAGGCCGATAAAGGCTAATACAATATAAGAATGCGTATTTTCTACAAAGATGGCAACTAAAAAAAGTGCCTGAATGACAAATAATAAGCAGATGCTTATTGTCCTAAATTTCTGCCGGGCTTGCATTGAAGTAAATTTAGGCAAAGGTACTGATTATTTGTCTATTCTGTTGGTAGATTTTCTTTTTACCAATAAGGGGTCAAGGACAATTTGTTCAATTGCTTCGTACGGATTTTTTTGTTTAACCATTTTGAGAAAGAGCTTGGCACACTCTTCCCCCATTTTATTGGCCTGTTGATCAATACTTGAGAGTGTAGGTGTGATAAAGGAAGAAAAGGTCTGGTTTGCAAAACCGATCACACCTGTCGCCGGAATAGCGATATTTGCTGATTTGAGTGCCTGTATAATCCCCACAGCTGTAAAGTCATCCCCGCCAATAAAGGCGTCAGGTCGAATTTCAGATTTTAGAATCTGTTCAGTGCCTTTTATTCCGGCTTCAATGGATAAGTCGCCCCGCACAATAAACTCTTCCTGCTGGGGAAGCTGAGCCTCTTTTAGCGCCGCTTCGAAGCCATGGAAACGATCTTGGAAAATAGCAATCTCTTTGTCTGTTGTAATAAAGGCAATATTTCTATAGTCCTGTTCGATCAGATGTTGGGTTGCAAGATAGCCGGCTTTAAAATCGTCGAGTTTCACGACAGGAGCGGGAATATTTTTGTGGGTACGGTCAAAGATAATTAAGCACTTGCGCTGATTGATGACTTCCTGAAAGTGACTTGTTTCTTGTGTTTCCAAGGATAGTGAAGCAATGATGCCATCTACCTGAGCTTCCAGCAAAGTCTTTACACCATTGACCTCATCTTCAAAAGATTCATTTGACTGGTAAAGCAAGAGGCTGTAATTATGCTTCTTCAGCTCTTTTTCAATACTGTGCACGGCCTCCGCAAAAAAATGAATTTGCATGGTCGGTACAATAACGCCAATTGTATTGGATTTGCCCGAGGAAAGGGACGAAGCAAGTTTATTGACACTATAATTCAATTCCTTGGCTTTGTCGAGTACTAATTTTCGTGTCGCCTCGCTGATCGTAGGCACATTGTTCAATGCGCGTGATACAGTAGAGACTGTCACACCGAGCGCACGGGCAATATCATAAATTGTCGTTTTTTTATTCACGCTCCAAAGTAAATAATTTTATTTAATATTTTGAAAATTCAGAAACATATCCTACTTTTATGCAACCGGTTGCAATACTTGCTTCCGAGATTATTTTAATAACCAGTTACAATTAATTACCATGTATTTGTTAGGTATAGATGTAGGTACTTCTTCCGTAAAAGTTTCAATCGTTGAAGCTTCTTCGCAGCGTAAGGTTTGCTCGGTGCAATATCCGGATATAGAAGCGCCCATAATTACTGTGGAGCCCAACTGGGCCGAACAAAATCCGCTGGATTGGTGGGACTACTTTAAACAGGCTTTATTGAAAGCAAATACCTTAGGGCTGTACGATCCCAAAGCAATCTCCGCCATTGGAATCGCTTACCAGATGCACGGTTTAGTAGTTGTTGATAAAGATCAGCAGGTGCTCCGAAATGCGATTATTTGGTGCGATAGTAGAGCAGTAGAGTTGGGGAATACCGCTTTTGATGAAATCGGAAGATCCTTTAATCTGAGCCATCATCTGAATTCTCCAGGAAATTTTACAGCGTCGAAGCTGGCTTGGGTAAAAGCTAATGAGCCGGCGGTTTACGAAAAGATAGATAAGATCATGCTCCCCGGCGACTTTATAGCCATGAAACTTTCGGGCCAGGTGACAACTTCCATATCGGCCTTATCCGAGGGTATCTTCTGGGATTTCAAAAACAATACACTATCCGATACCATCATGGATTACTATGGCTTTGATGATCATCTTATTCCAGAGATCTTACCTGTATTTTCGACGCATGGACAGATTAAAGCGGCTGTTGCCGAGGAACTCGGCCTATCTGGTACGGTGACGATCAATTATAAAGCTGGCGATCAACCCAACAATGCGCTTTCTCTAAATGTCCTTCAGCCAGGGGAGGTAGCTGCTACTGCCGGTACTTCAGGTGTTATTTACGGGGTGAGCGATCAGCTGATTGCGGACCGCGAATCACGTGTCAATACATTTGCGCATGTAAATTACCGTGAAGATGATATTCGGACCGGCGTATTACTATGCATCAATGGAACTGGTATTATGAATAGTTGGGGACGGAAGTTGCTGGGGCGCGATTTATCGTATGAACAGATCAATACCATGGCTGGGTCATCACCTATAGGAAGTAAAGGCCTGCAGGTTATTCCATTTGGGAATGGTGCCGAGCGTATGCTCAATAATCAGACGGTGGGTGCTTCAATTACAGCAATCGATTTAAATAGGCATGAGGCAAGCGATATGCTGCGCGCGATACAGGAGGGAATTGCTTATGCTTTTCGTTATGGACTGGATATCATGCGTGAAAATGGCCTGTATCCGAATATGATCCGTGCGGGATATGCAAATTTATTCTTGAGCTCCGTTTTTCGCGAGTCTTTTGTAGGAGCCACAGATGTCCCGGTGGAAATTTTTAATCACGACGGCAGTGTTGGTGCAGCGCTGGGGGCAGGGATCGGTAGCGGCTATTACACGGATTTTGCCGAAGCTTTTCGCACCTTGAAACCAGTATACACGGTTGAACCTCAATTTGTAGCGCAGTATGAAGAGCATTACCAGCAATGGAAGGAATTGTTAAATAAAAACATAAATAAAAAATAAGATGAATATTATCACAGGAAAAAAAGAATTTTTCAAAGGCGTTGGCCAGATTCAGTTCGAAGGAAAAGAAAGTACAAATCCATTGGCTTTCCGTTATTACAATCCGCAGCAAATTGTTGCTGGAAAAACCATGGAAGAGTATTTTAAATTTGCCTGTTCATATTGGCATTCATTTAATGGCAATGGATCTGATCCATTTGGTGGACCGACACATCAATTTCCATGGGACGAAAGCAGCGACGTGATCACCAGGGCAAAAGATAAAATGGATGCGGCATTTGAATTTATCAGTAAATTGAATATACCTTATTACTGCTTCCATGACGTAGATTTGGTCGATTATTCAGATAATGTCCTCGAAAATGAAAAACGTCTCTCAACTATTGTTGATTATGCGAAGGAAAAGCAACAGGAGAGCGGAATCAAATTGCTTTGGGGAACAGCCAACCTGTTTAGCCATAAGCGCTATATGAACGGGGCCGCGACCAATCCGGATTTTCATGTCCTTGCACATGGTGGTGCTCAGGTGAAGGCCGCATTGGATGCAACAATTGCGCTCGGTGGTGAAAACTATGTGTTTTGGGGTGGAAGAGAAGGGTATATGAGCCTGTTAAACACCAATATGAAACGTGAGCAGGAGCATCTTGCACAGTTTCTACATATGGCAAAAGATTATGCCCGTAAAAATGGCTTTAAAGGAACTTTCTTTATCGAGCCTAAACCATGCGAGCCTACAAAACATCAGTACGATTATGATGCGGCTACCGTGCTCGGCTTCCTTCGTCAGTATGATCTTTTGGAAGATTTTAAACTAAACTTGGAAGTAAACCACGCTACATTGGCCGGACATACGTTCCAGCACGAGCTGCAGGTTGCTGTGGATGCCGGTAAATTGGGCTCCATCGATGCTAACCGTGGTGATTATCAAAATGGCTGGGATACGGATCAATTTCCGAATGACATCAATGAATTGACCGAAGCCATGTTGATCATTTTAGAAGGTGGTGGTTTCCAAGGAGGTGGTGTGAACTTTGATGCCAAAATCCGCCGGAATTCGACCGATCCGGAAGATTTGTTTTATGCACATATCGGGGGAATGGATCTTTTTGCACGCGCGCTTATTACGGCGGATCGTATCCTACAGGACTCGGACTACAAGAAAATTCGGACAGACCGTTATGCTTCGTTTGACGCAGGCCATGGCGCATCGTTTGAAGGTCGTACATTAACTTTGGAAAACTTAAGGGATTTAGCAGTGGAATTGGGTGAGCCTAAAACCATCAGTGGTAAACAGGAGTATTTAGAAAATTTGGTCAATAGATATATATAGTTCTAAAAATATTTCTATATTAGGCGATCAAATTAAACCAATTACCAATACATGAATAATTATTTAAGCACAAAAGATTACATCGTTTTCCTGATCTACTTTGTTATTGTAGCAGGTTACGGACTATGGGTGTATTATCGCAAGAAATCTGAATCTGTAGGTTCCAAAGATTATTTTCTGGCTGAGGGTTCGTTGACCTGGTGGGCTATTGGAGCATCACTTATCGCATCCAATATTTCTGCCGAGCAATTTATCGGTATGAGCGGTTCCGGATTTAAGATGGGATTGGCTATTGCAACTTATGAGTGGATGGCTGCCATCACGCTGATTGTCGTTGCGGTATTTTTCATACCGGTCTATTTAAAGAACAAGATCTTTACCATGCCTCAGTTTCTTCATAAACGTTACAATGGAACTGTTGCAATGATCATGGCCGTTTTCTGGTTGCTACTTTATGTGGTGGTCAACTTGACATCCATTCTTTATTTGGGCGCCATTGCGGTAAGCAGTATTTCTGGTATCAGTCTTGAAGCATGTATGTACGCCATAGCGATTTTTGCTGTTATCATTACGCTGGGCGGTATGAAGGTAATTGGGTATACGGATATTATTCAGGTTTTCTTTTTGGTCCTTGGTGGTTTGGCGACAACTTATCTGGCCTTAAATCTTGTTTCGGAGCACTATGGTGGCTCAGGAATATTACAGGGCTATCATTTGATGACCGAAAAAGCTTCCGATCATTTCCATATGATTCTAGATCGTAAAAACGAAAATTATCTTGATTTACCGGGATTGACCGTATTGATCGGGGGGATGTGGATCGTTAATTTAAATTACTGGGGATGTAATCAATATATCACGCAACGTGCATTAGGAGCAGATTTGAAAACAGCGCGAAACGGAATTTTGTTTGCTGCCTTTCTAAAGTTGTTAATGCCTATCATCGTGGTATTGCCAGGTATTGCAGCGTACGTGATGTGGAAAGATGGTTTGTTCCAAAATGAAATGATGCAACATGGTGAGGTGAATCCAGACCATGCTTATCCAGTTCTATTGAATTTATTGCCAGCGGGTTTGAAAGGACTGTCATTTGCAGCCCTGACAGCGGCAGTGGTAGCTTCTTTGGCCGGTAAAGCAAATAGTATCGCGACGATCTTCTCCTTGGATATTTATAAGAAAGTATTCAATACCGAAGCATCTGACAAAAAATTGGTCAATATTGGTAAGCTTACCGTTGTTGTTGCCATGATTTTGGGCGTGCTGATTGCACCACATTTGGGAATTGATAAAAAGGGTGGATTCCAATACATCCAAGAGTACACAGGTTTCGTTTCTCCGGGTATTTTTGCCATGTTCATTTTGGGATTCTTCTGGAAAAAAGCAACTTCCAATGCGGCATTATTTGCAACAATTGGTGGTTTTATTTTCTCTATTATCTTCAAAAAATTACCGGACTGGGTCGATCTTTCTTTCTTGTCATCAACAGGTTTCTCCGTTCCGAATCCGACAACCGGAGTCTACGAAATTCCATTTTTGGATAGAATGGGATTCGTTTTCATCATTTGTATTGTTGGTATGATTCTCATCAGTATCATCGACAATAAACGTGGTGTAGTACCTGCAGGGCTGGAAGTTGATACAACGATGTTTAAACCGCATAGAGCATTTTTGGTCATTGCATTGATTGTCGCTTTATTAGTTACAGCATTGTATTCCATTTATTGGTAAAACCAAGATGCAAAAGATCCTAAAAACTCCTGTCAGCCCCGGTTGACGGGAGTTTTTTTGTTTGCGCTAAAAATTCCTATCTTGCTTTTACTAAAACGATTACTTAACGAAAGATTGCTGCTATGAAAAGAAGATACACCTCGCTCCTGACGACGCTATTTGGACTGCTGACGACCTGTGCACCATTTGTCAGTTCCGCTCAGCGTACACAGAAACCGCCCTTACATGGTAAACATTGGATGGCTATTACCGGTAAACCCCTGGCGGCAACGGCAGGTTCCCAGCTGTTCCAGCAGGGCGGTAACGCGGTGGATGCTGCTTGTGCGATGCTTGCAGCGACCTGTACAATGTGGGATGTCCTGAGCTGGGGCGGCGAGACGCAGGCTTTAATTTACCATCCGAAATTAAAGAAGGTCATTGCCATCAATGCGCTGGGCGTAGCACCAACTGGAGCGACAGTCGATTTTTTTAAGTCAAAAGGTTATGAATTTCCCCCTGAATATGGTCCTCTTGCTGCGGTCACTCCGGGTACACCTGGCGGATTATGTTATATGCTGGCGCAATATGGAACCAAAAGCTTGGCTGAGGTACTGGCACCTGCTCTTGAAATGGCTGCAGGATATCCCATTGATGCCCAAACGGCAACAAGTATTGAGCGGGGCAAAGACCGTATCAAGGAATGGCCCTACAGCAAAAAGGTGTTTTTAGTGCATCCAGGTAAATCCTGGGAAGCCCCCGAAGCGGGGGAGGTTTTTGTACAGCAGGATTTGCTTCGGACATTATCCAAGCTGGTTGAAGCCGAAAAGCAAGCTCTTGCTTCCGGTAAAGATCGAAAAGCGGCGATTATGGCCGCTTATGACCGGTTTTACAAAGGCGATATTGCCGATGAATTTGTACGCGGTAGTCAGGAGCAAGGCGGCTTAATTAC
The DNA here is from genome assembly GCF_001899705.1 of Sphingobacterium sp. 40-24. Classification (NCBI taxonomy): domain Bacteria; kingdom Pseudomonadati; phylum Bacteroidota; class Sphingobacteriia; order Sphingobacteriales; family Sphingobacteriaceae; genus Sphingobacterium; species Sphingobacterium sp. 40-24. The sequence continues at coordinate 93,688 of NZ_MKWH01000038.1, forward strand.
AAAAGCAGACCTGGCCAACTGGAAGCCTATTGAGGAGGAGCCTTTGCATGTTAATTATAAAGGTGTTGATGTGTATAAATTGCAGGAATGGACTCAAGGTCCAGCCATGCTGCAGAGCCTGCAACTGCTAAAAAACTTTGACCTAAAGGCAATGGGCTATAATTCCGCTGCCTATATTCATACACTTTATCAGGTCATGAATCTGGCCTTTGCCGATCGGGACTTTTATTATGGCGATCCCTACGGAAAGCCCAAAACTCCTATTCAAGGTCTTTTACACGAATCCTATGCCAAGGCGCGTGCCGCAACAATTGATCTTCACCAAAATAACCCGAATGTACTTCCCGGAGACCCTTATCCCTATGAAGGTAGACGGAACCCGTATCTATCGCTGCTGGAACAACGGCGTCAGCAGTTTACGCCAAATACGGAACTAAAAAATGATTTTGTTCCTAAACATGATGCCCGCTCAAGTTCTTCCTTAATGGAATTGCCAAAAACATCTCTTTTGGCATCTTTAGCGGTGGATAGTGCTTATGTCGATCGGCTCCTGCGGGGGACGACCAGTGTTGAAGCTGCCGATGAAGAAGGGTGGGTCGTTTCGATTACACCGAGCGGTGGCTGGTTGCCTGCTTGTATTGCGGGGAATACCGGAGTAGGTATGAGCCAGCGCTTACAGAGCTTTGTATTGGATTCACTGATTAATCCCTTTAATGTGGTTGAGCCGGGTAAACGACCGCGTGTCACACTTACTCCCTCGATGGCTTTGAAGGATGGAAAACCATACCTTTCTTTTGCTGTGCAAGGCGGAGATACACAGGATCAAAATCTACTGCAGTTTTTTCTGAATATGGTGGAATTTGGTATGACACCTCAACAGGCCAGTGAAGCGGCCAACATCAATAGCAATCAGCTTTGGCTATCTTTGGGGGGAACGAAAATCGACGACCGAAAACCACGATCAGGTAGTCTACTGCTCGATAAAAATACAGCACCTACCATCATTGAGCAGCTGAAAAAAATGGGCTACAGCATACAGTTAGGAGATCGTACCAGTGGACCGATCAATGCCATTTATTTCGATCAGCTGCATCATACACTCTGGGGTGGCAGCAGCAATAATGGGGAAGATTATGGAATCGGATGGTAGCTTCTGCAATGGTCTAAACGCTGGACTTCGGTTTTGTTATCTCCGCTGTATTTGTTATCTTACCTACTGATCGAAAACTGATTTTTGTTATGGAGGGTAGTGTCAATAAATATTCGTTTGTTTTTCAACCTGATGAAGCTGGTATTGTTTTGGTAGATGGCTTGAAGCGGCGATTACGTGCATCATTAGCTGAACTATTTCCTGACAAAAACAAAGGTTGGTACCCCAGCTGCAATTCCAAGGCCCATGTGACTATATGTGCTTTTGAAGCAGACGAGCATAAACTGGCCGTCGCTGTTGAGGCTTTGCGTGAAGCCTTGGCCTACGAACGCAGTCAGTATGTTTATTTTGATCATTTCTCCTCTTTCGCAGGCGGTGCTTTCTATATAGCGCCGACAGTACATGCCCGAAGTTATCTGAAGGACCGTGCGAGAAAGGTGGTGCATACATTGTCGCAGTTTGATCTGATGGATATCAGCGATGAACCTCATATTTCGATTGGCCGGCGACTGGAGCCAGAACGTCTTGAGATCGCAAAAGAACAATTGCGGTCGGTCGATCTGAACTTTATGTGCAAGGGTGTCCATGTGCGGCAGTTTAAACCTGACTTAGGTCAGTATGAGATCATCGATTTTATACAATTTGGCAATCAGTCAAAGGAAAATTCTGGACAGCTGGCATTTAAATTCTAATTATATCGCGGTTTAAATTGCCAAATAATGTAAAGCTTTTTATCTTTAAGGCTGACAATAGACGATATTGCACTTACAGCAACTTATGCATTACGACGAATCCCATCATAAATCCCTATCTGATATCCACGAAAGTGTCGATGTCAATCAAGGAAAATCCAAATTCAAAAAGATACTTAGTTTCTTTGGTCCTGCTTATCTCATTAGTGTCGGCTATATGGATCCGGGCAACTGGGCGACGGACCTTGCCGGCGGAAGCCAATTTGGATATGCCCTGATCTGGGTTTTATTGATGAGTAACATCATGGCCTTAGTACTGCAGAATCTATGTGCACGCCTTGGTATTGTACGTGGTAAAGATCTTGCACAATGTAACCGCGAAACTTATCCTAAACGGATGAACTTTGTGCTGTATGTACTCGCTGAAATTGCGATTGCTGCCTGTGACCTGGCTGAGGTCCTGGGAATGGCCATCGGTCTTAACCTACTTTTCGGCATCGATCTGCTCTGGGGCGTCATGATCAGTTTTGCAGATACCTTCCTATTGCTCTATCTTCAGAAGCTGGGGATGCGAAAAATGGAGCTTTTTATCATCGGACTGATCGCCCTTATCGGCATGTGTTTTCTGGTAGAAATGTTTTTGGCGAAACCCGATTTTGCGGAGGTGGCTACAGGATTTATACCCAGTATCCCGAATAGCGCCGCCCTGTACATCGCTATCGGAATTATAGGAGCTACCGTCATGCCGCACAATCTATATCTGCATTCGGCCCTGGTTCAGACACGGAAAATTGACCGGAATGAAGTTTCAATCCGAAAATCACTCAAATATAACTTTTGGGATAGTGCCATCGCTTTGAACCTGGCATTTTTGGTGAATGCCGCGATATTGATCCTTGCCGCGTCTGTGTTTCATAAGAATGGTATGCACGATGTGGCCGAACTCGAAGATGCTTATCATCTATTGGGCAACCTGCTGGGGACTGAATGGGCATCTAAGCTATTTGCTGTCGCATTGATTCTTGCGGGACAGAGCTCAACTGTGACCGGTACTCTCGCCGGACAGATTGTGATGGAGGGCTATCTTAGACTGCGGATCAGTCCAACCTTGCGAAGAATTATTACCCGGCTTTTGGCTATTATCCCGGCTGTATTGGTGATTCTGATTTCGGGTGAAGGTCGCGTTGGACAACTGCTGATCTTTAGTCAGGTGATCTTGAGCATGCAGCTTGCCTTCGCCGTTATTCCGTTGATCCATTTTGTGAGTGACAAAGTCAAGATGGGTGTTTTTGCAATTAAACCGTTAACAAAGGCATTTGCTTGGTTGATAGCGGCCATTATAGCGGTGCTGAATTTTAAATTGGTCTACGACGAAGTCGTCGGCTGGATTGGAGAGGCAAATAATATTTTGGTAACGGTGTTGCTGATATTAGGCGCAGTTGGTTTGTTCGCTTTGCTTGTGATGACGGTGTTATATCCAATTCTATTGAAATCGAAACCCATTGAACTGGAGGTCCATCCACCATTTGAAGCATTGCATTTTGAACATAAAGGCTCCTTTAAGAAAGTTGTAATTGCCTTGGACTTTTCAAATTCTGACCAGAAAGTCATTCAATATGCTCTGCAGCTTTCGCATGAAGATACCACATTTGTCGTTGTCCATATCGTTGAAAGTGCATCCGTTAAATATACGGGGGAGTCGACAGATGATTTTGAATCACGTCAGGATCTGGAGCGCCTAAAATTGTATGCTGATTTTCTATTGTCGCAGGGACATCAAACGGAATACGAATTGGGTTACAATAACCGGATCAAGAGTATTGCTGAGGTTTGCGAAAAATATGAGGCCGATCTATTGGTTGTTGGAAGCCATGGGCACAGTGGTGTGAAGGATTTTGTTTTTGGTGAGACGGTCAACAAGCTGCGGCATGCAGTGAAGGTACCTGTTTTTATTGCCCAATAAGCTTTAAGGCGCTATCCCAAAGAGCCACTGTCTATTCACTGTAATTTTATTGCGGAAAAAGTGCGGGGAGGGATCGGTAAGTGCTAAATAATTCTTATTTTTGCGTCATCAAATCAAGATATGAGCGACGCTATTAAACACGAGTGCGGAATCGCACTAATTCGCCTGTTAAAACCCTTATCTTATTATCAGGAAAAATATGGTACGCCATTTTATGGCATCAACAAATTGTACCTATTAATGGAAAAACAGCACAACCGTGGACAAGACGGGGCTGGAATTGCAACCATTAAATTTGATGTTAAACCTGGAAATCGTTACATTTCGCGTTACAGAGCTATGGGCTCAACTGCTGTGGCAGATATATTCGAATATGTGCAGAAAAAATTCGCTTCTGTTCAGAAAGCGTTTCCGGAGGAGTCAAAAGATACACAATGGTTAAAAGATAACGTAAGTTTTACCGGAGAAGTACTTTTAGGACATTTACGCTATGGAACGCATGGAAAGAACAGTATCGAAAGCTGTCACCCATTTTTGAGACAAAACAACTGGATGTCTCGCAATTTGGTGGTAGCGGGTAACTTCAACATGACCAATGTGGATGAATTGTTGCAACAATTATATGAGTTGGGACAACATCCAAAAGAAAAGGCGGATACAGTAACCGTTTTGGAAAAAATTGGCCACTTCCTGGATGATGAAAACCAAGATCTTTTCGATCAGTTCAAAAAAGAAGGTCATTCTAATATTGAGATCAGTTCTTTGATCGCTAAAAATATTGATGTGACCAAGATATTGAAGCGTTCGGCCAAAACTTGGGATGGCGGTTATACCATCGCAGGTATCTTTGGTCATGGTGATGCTTTTGTTATGCGTGATCCAGCGGGTATCCGTCCGGCGTTTTATTATCAGGATGAGGAGATTTTGGTGGTGGCATCGGAAAGACCTGTCATCCAGACGGCATTCAATATTCCTATTGGTGCTGTGAAGGAAATTAAACCAGGCCATGCCCTGATTGCCAAAAAAGATGGCACGGTAACCGAAGAGATGTTTAGACAGCCCGTAGAACAACGTTCTTGTTCTTTCGAACGGATTTACTTCTCGCGTGGATCGGATGCTGATATCTATCAGGAACGTAAAGAATTAGGTAGATTACTGGTGCCTCAGGTATTGGAATCTGTCAAGAATAATATCAAAAATACCGTATTCTCGTTTATTCCAAATACGGCCGAAGTATCTTACTATGGCCTTATGGACGGTATCAACGCTTATGTGCGGGATTTTCAAAAGGAGACTTTATTGAATCGCTCAGAAAAAATTTCTGATGAAGAATTGGATGAAATCCTGAGTATTAAACCTCGTTTTGAAAAACTCAACGTGAAGGATGCTAAATTGCGCACATTTATTACGCAAGACGCAGACCGTACAGATATGGTACAGCACGTATATGATACGACTTACGGTATTGTTAAGGATCATGAAGATACCATTGTTGCCATTGATGACTCTATCGTTCGGGGAACAACATTGAAACAAAGTATTCTAACAATCTTGGATCGTCTGAATCCGAAAAAAATCGTGATTGTTTCATCTGCTCCTCAGATCCGTTACCCGGATTGTTACGGTATTGATATGTCACGCATGGGCGAATTTGTGGCCTTCGAAGCTGCAATTAACCTGTTGAAACAACGTGGTATGGCACATATAATCGATGAAGTTTATCAAAAATGTGTGTTGTCAATGACCCAGGATGTCAACGATATCGAAAATTATGTCAAAGCGATCTATGCACCTTTTACGGATGAGGAGATCTCGGAGGAAATTGCTCGTATTGTAAGACCTCACCACTTGAAAGCGGATCTTGAAGTCATTTATCAGACATTGGATAATCTGCACAAAGCTTGTCCAGCACATAAAGGTGATTGGTACTTCTCGGGTGACTATCCTACACCTGGAGGAAACAAGATTGTCAACAAAGCTTATATGAACTGGATTGAAGGAAAAAATGTGAGAGCATATTTCAGTAATTAAGTTTAGAAAATATCATAGGAAGGGATGCATTTATGCATCCCTTTTTTTTATATTCGTACTCAGAAAATTCTGAATCCTAAATTAAAAAACCGATGAATAGCAAAGGGAATTGCTTTCAGTAAATAAACCGATCATGAAACATATTTTTAAAAGTCTCTATTTTCAAGTCGTATTGGGTATACTCATAGGGATTGTCTGTGGGATTTATTATCCTGACTTTGCTGTCAAGCTAAAGCCATTGGGAGATGCTTTTATTAAACTGATCAAGATGGTTATTGCGCCATTGATTTTCAGTTCTATCGTGATCGGTATAGCTGGGATGCAGGATACAAAAAAAGTCGGTAAAATCGGCCTGACTTCCATTATCTATTTCGAGGTCATGACAACGATAGCGCTGATTATCGGACTGGTGTTTGTTAATCTGATACAACCGGGTACCGGTATGAATGCCGATCCTGCCAGTCTCGACGTGTCTTCGGTATCTCATTATATTTCAGAATCCAAGAAACCGCATAGTTTTATGGATTTCATCATCGGGATCATCCCAGATAATGTAATTGCTGCAGTAGCTTCGGACAATATGCTGCAGGTACTTGTTTTTGCAGTTCTTTTTGGGATCGGTATGACAAAAATAGGGCAGAAAGCTTCCGAACCTGTCCTCAACGTATTGCAGTCTTTTCTAAAGGTTCTCTTTTCCATTATCAAAATGATTATGTACCTGGCTCCTTTAGGGGCGATGGGCGCCATGGGTTTTACGATTGGCAAGTTTGGCATCCAGGCTTTATCTAAACTAGGCATGCTCATGGTGAGTTTTTACCTGACCTGTTTTATTTTCGTGATCATTGTGATTGGAGCAGTTTTGTATTTTTATCTTAAGGTCAATGTTTTTAAGTTTTTAAAATATATTAAAGAGGAGATTTTGATTGTCTTGGGCACTTCTTCCTCAGAGTCGGCATTGCCGGGTATTATGCAGAAGATGGAAGATGCAGGCTGTGCCAAACCTGTTGTAGGTTTAGTTATCCCTACAGGGTATTCCTTCAATCTGGACGGGACAAGTATTTATTTGACCATGGCAGCGGTATTTATTTCACAGGCGCTGAATATGCACCTTAGCTTAGAGCAGGAGATTACCTTGCTGCTGGTATTGCTGCTGACTTCCAAAGGCGCTGCCGGCGTCACGGGGAGCGGTTTTGTTACCCTTGCCGCGACCTTACCTGTTGTCGGACATGTACCTGTCGAATCCGTAGCTCTGATCTTTGGTGTGGACCGTTTTATGAGTGAAGCAAGGGCGATTACAAATTTGATCGGAAATTCGGCGGCGACATTGGTGATCTCCAAATATGAAAACAGTTTGGACGAGGAGCTATTGCATGAAAAGTTGGGATCTAAACGATGATATGCGTTATCAGAAGTTAACCGTAAAAGAAGGCTTAGTTTAAACTAAAGGAGGATGTGTAAAAATCAGCCCAAACCGTTTAAGAATAGAATATTCGGTATAAAATTATATAACAAAGGGACTACCCAACTTTTTTGGATAGCCCCTTTGTCATTTAAAAACCTTTCGGTTAGCTGTTAGCTCTCCTTTTTTGTGTTTTCTATATGCTGTGCCAGATCAATGGCGCCAATAACTTTTTCTTCCAACAATGCGAGTTTGATCACTTGCGACATTTCAGTCACGTAGTGAAACTGCATATCTTTGATGTAATCTTCCTTGATCTCTAGGATATCCTTTTCATTGGATTTACAAAGGATAATATCTTTGATGTTAGCACGTTTAGCAGCAAGAATTTTTTCCTTGATACCGCCTACAGGTAACACTTTTCCACGTAAGGTGATTTCACCGGTCATGGCTAGTTTCTCCTTCACTTTACGTTGTGTAAATAGTGATGTCAATGCTGTAAGCATCGTTATACCAGCCGAAGGACCATCTTTTGGAATGGCTCCTGCAGGGACGTGAATATGGATGTCCCAATGGTCAAATACACGGTAGTCAATGCCAAAATCCGAAGCATGTGCTTTCAGGTAGGCCAATGCAATCGATGCCGATTCCTTCATAACTTCCCCTAGATTACCAGTCAGGCTCAAACGTCCTTTCCCTGGGCTCAAAGAAGATTCTATAAATAGAATATCGCCACCTACAGAAGTCCAGGCTAAACCTGTAACGACGCCGGCAACATTGTTATTTTCGTAAATGTCTTTATCAAAGATCGGTGCACCCAAGATGTCCAGAAGATCCTGTTCATTGATACTCGGGTTGTAATCTTTTTCCATAACAATGCGCGTTGCGATGCCACGTACGACCGAGCCGATCTTCTTTTCCAATCCCCGTACACCAGATTCGCGCGTGTAGTCCTCGATGATCTTTTCAATGATCTTGCCTTTTAGGGTCACATCTTTAGATGCCATTCCATGCATTTCGCGCTGTTTTGGCAACAGGTGTTTTTTTGCTATTTCGATTTTCTCCTCGATGGTATAGCCATTCACTTCGATGATCTCCATTCTGTCCAATAAAGCTGGCTGAATAGAACTTAGCGAGTTGGCTGTTGCGATAAACATCACTTTGGAAAGATCAAATTCCATTTCCACATAGTGATCATAGAAATGCGTGTTTTGTTCCGGATCCAATACTTCCAACAGGGCAGAAGAAGGATCACCTTTGAAATCCGCGCTCATCTTATCGATTTCATCCAGGATAAAAACAGGATTTGCTGCGCCTGCTTTTTTCAGGGATTGAATGATGCGGCCCGGCATTGCGCCGATGTAAGTTTTGCGGTGCCCTCTGATTTCAGCTTCATCGCGTACACCACCCAAAGCCATACGGGTATATTTACGGCCCAATGCTTTGGCAATAGATCTGCCCAAAGAAGTCTTACCGACTCCCGGAGGGCCCACCAAACAAAGGATTGGCGCTTTCATATCATTTTTTAATTTCAATACCGCAAGGTATTCAATGATACGTTTTTTTACTTTCTCAAGCCCATAATGATCTTTATCGAGCACTTTTTGTGCTTTGTTTAAATCAAAATTATCTTTTGTTGTTTCATTCCAAGGCAGATCGAGCAGTAGCTCCAGGTAATTGAGCTGCACCGAGTAATCTGCAGCTGCAGGATTGATACGAGAAAGCTTTTCGAGTTCTTTGGTGAAATGTTTTTCTACTTCAATACTCCATTTCTTTGTTTTGCCGCGTTTTTTAAGCTCTTCCAATTCAAGATCGGGGGTATTTCCGCCCAATTCTTCCTGAATAGTTTTAAGCTGTTGGTTCAAGAAATAGTCGCGTTGTTGCTTGTCAAGGTCCACACGTACTTTATTTTGTATCTGGTGTTTTAATTCCAGCATCTGGATTTCTGTAGTCAACAGTTCCAGTAAAAGTTTGGCCCGATTCTCTACTTTAGGTATTTGAAGCAGCTCCTGTTTTTTTGTCATTTCGACATTGATATTCGACGAAATGAAATTGATCAGAAACGAGGGGCTTTCAATATTCTTAATCGCTATACCAGCTTCACTCGGTAAGTTTGGTGAAAGTTGGATGATTTGCAGCGCCATTTCTTTTAAGGTAGAAATTGTCGCTTTAAAGTGCTTGGTCATCTTCGGCTTCGCTTCGTTGAATTTCTCCACACGCGCCTTTAAATAAGGCTCTGTATCGACAATTTCCAACAAGTTGAATCGTTGTTTTCCCTGGATGATGACGGTGGTATTACCATCAGGCATTTGAAGTACTTTGATGATATGGGCAACGGTGCCCACTTTGTTTAGTTCTTCAAATCCTGGGTCCTCTACTGTCATGTCCTTTTGAGAAACAACACCGATAGTCTTGCTGCCTTTATAGGCTTCTTTGACAAGTTTGATGGATTTATCTCTACCTACGGTAATCGGAATGACAACACCGGGAAATAATACGGTATTACGTAAAGGCAAAATAGACAATGCTTCTGGAATTTCAGCATTCGCCATATTATCTTCATCCTCTTGGGTGAGTAAGGGGAAGAATTCGGTATCCTCTGCAACGATTGGAATTGCTTGACTGAAATCAAAAGTTTCGAATTTGCTCATAGTATTTATTTTGTGTATTTGGCAGTCGCTGACATGTTGACGGCTGACGCTCAAATTTTAAGCTTCTATTATTGTTTCCCGTATATTGCAAGGGGAGTGCCAATTGCTAAAAGTGAGCAAAATTACAAATCTATTTCCTAGAATAGGAAAAAAAGGCAGGTTAAATAAAATTTATCTGCCATTTGTTAGAGAAATAGGCATAATAATTGTAATATTGGATTGTGAAACAACGCTGATGGCATCTTTATTATGACTAGAGACAGTGCCAGAAGCTTTTTTCGCGGATATGAAATTGATCGATTGTGATCATTAAAGAGAGAATATAAAAACGTAACTATTTAGATATGAATTTAAAATCATTTAAATTGGGTTTGTTTACAGGGGTTTTTGCTTTAGTTGCTTTTAGCGCAAATGCACAACAACCAAAACAGGCTGAGCATAGCAACGCTAATGTGAGAATGGGGCAAAAAGCTCTTTTGGATGGTGATTTCAAGAATGCTGAGTCATACTTGACCAAAGCCCTACCTCAGGAAGGGAAAGATCCGGATGTATTATATATGTTGGGATATTCTCAGTTTCAAAACGGTGATTATAAAAAATCAGCTGAAACGTTTGGAAAAGTAGTTGCATTAAACGGTAAAAATGCCAATGCTTTATACTTTAAAGCGAAAGCAACAAACAATCTTGCTGTTCAGGCAACAAACAAAACATCTGTTGCCAACAAAGAGCAATTGTTGAAAGTAGCTATTGAGGATTATTCAAAAGCAATTACTATTAATCCAAGTGATGCGAAATTTTATCAAAATAGAGCGATTGCTAGTCGTGATTTGGGTATTTTAATTGGAACAGAAGGTACGCCTAATTACAATAAAGCGATGGCAACTGACGCTTACAATAATGCAATCAAGGATTATGAAAAAGTGTTAAGCTTTGATGCATCGAAGAAAGATATCCAAACGGAAATCAAAAAAGCAAAAGTATATAGAGATAACTTGAAATAGTATCACTATTAAGCATAGAAAAGGGAATTCCAGCTGGTTTTCCCTTTTTTTGTGCAATATAAAACGAGGGACTTGCTCATTACGCCCACAGCGATTTTGCCTGTTTTAGTTCGATAAATTTCAAACGAAATGCCTGATAATGGTGTTCTTTACTAAATCAAATAGATGACATATGGAAACGAATCGATTGTCAAAAGACATGCAAGAAACTCTAATCAAGCAAATGACGAAGGAAGCTGAGGCAGCTCAGATATATCTGGCATTGGGTATATGGGCAGACGATCAGGGCTATGGCGGAATTGCCAATTTTCTGTATCGGCATGCGCAGGAAGAGCGTAACCACATGACGAAGATTATGGGTTATATTTTGGAACGGGGTGGCCGGCCACGGATAGAAGCCATTGCACAGCCTCCAGCAGATCCGCAATCGTTGACAGAGTGTTTCAACCGTGTTTTTAAACACGAAGTGGATAATACGGAAGCGATCTATAATATTGTCAATTTGGCAATGGCGGAGAAGGACTGGGCAACCTGGAACTTTGCACAGTGGTTTGTTAAAGAACAGATCGAAGAAGAGAAATTAGCATTGGAATTGATTGATAAGTTGAAAATCGCCGGTGGTGACCGCGCTTCGGATGAATCCTTGTTTGCCCTGGATTCCTCTTTGGAAGCAATGCCCGACGATGTGCCATTGGCAAGAGAGGCAACTGCAGATGACCCCAAATAATAGCTAAAAAAGGCGAGATCTTAAATGATCCCGCCTTTTTTAATTTACTTGATGCTAAGTGGGAGGTAAACACCGAAAGTGATATTTCTTCCCATATTATAGACACCAAAATTGGGATCTTCCTGTGATAGACGTCCCGGGCGTAATCTGCTCAGTGCGTCGTAATAACGCTTGTTGGTCAAATTGGACGCTGCAGCAAATACTTTTAATTGCTGCGATCCAAGATGTAATGTTGTACCGATTCCAGCATTCAATAAGGTATAGGAATCGGCCGGAGTTTCAAAGGTTTCGTCGATGCGGTTCTGTTTGAAATAATTGTCGAGACCGACAGAAACGTAGAACGCATTTAATCCAGTAATCTTAGGTTCAAGACGTAAAGTGTTGTGCACGACTCCGGCAGGAATTAATGCCAGCGGTCTGTCAAATGTATTGTTCTGTGCATGGGTATAACTGAAAGTATTGTCGAGGTGGATCCAGTTTAGCAAATGAAAATTCAGGCTTCCTTCGACACCATATAGATTGGCATTAACCTGACCATAGCGATATACGTCGTAGGTATGTGAATCGCCATTGTCACTGATGACAGTTTTTGTGTCGCCTTTTGTGGTTGAGGCATAGATAAAGTTGTGAATATAGTTTTCATAGATTCCGATACTTCCTGTAACGATACTATGTCCAAACTCTAGGGTAGCATCCGCTTGGTAACTTCTTTCGGGTTTAAGGTTTTCATTGCCGACCTCATAGCGGTAGGTTCCTTCATGCACACCGTTCGAACCAAGTTCGGCAGGATTGGGTGCTCTAAAGGCCGAACCGGCATTTGCTTTGAAATTGAGGTCTTCGCTGAAGATATGCGTGTATCCAAGTGCACCGCTGACATTGCTGAAACTATTTTTGAAACCAGCAAACTTCTCCTCGTCTTCAACAAAGAGCTGCTTGCCTTTGTTGTTGACATAGTCATAGCGCAATCCAACGTTAAACGTGTTTTCACCCCAGCTTTTCTTTGCATATCCGAAAGCACCCAGCTCCAGCTGGTCATAGGCAGGAATCAGGAATTCCACCCCCTTATTAACACTGTGTTCTTGGCTTGCGCTAATGCCAAATACATGTTGCCAGCCATTTTTTTCGCTTAAAGAATATTTTGCATCAAGTGAATAGGTATTCAGATCGAAGAATAAGGATGGTGTTGCTTCTTCAAGCTCCCGACGTTGATTTTTTTGATAGCCAAGATCGAGTTTTAAATTGCCCGATCCAACGATAAAGTTATTGTTAAGAGCGAGTTTATAGTGGCGGATATCCTGTTTTGGAAAATCAAGCGTACGGCTTTTCGAATTGATGTAAAGCGGATCGCCCGGTTCGGCATCGTAAAAACCGATATTATTTTTTAGGTACGAAAAATTAAGATGTGAATAGCCCCATTGTTTGTTTAGTCCCAGCATACCACTGAAATTGCTGTTGTTAAAGCCACTATTGCCATATCGGCCTGCTGGGGTCTTATAAGAATAGGCATTTTGGTAAGAACCGCGGCCACGCCATACAAATCCATTTTCATTACCGGTCAGCATGACAGAGCTATTGGTCAGTCCGTTGTTGGTGGAGTAGCTACTCAATATTTCACCTTTAATCTGGCCTGCAGTAGGAACGTTTGGTTCAAGTACATTGATCACTCCACCAATGGCGTCAGATCCGTACATCAGCGATGCAGCACCGCGAAGGACTTCTACACGATCCGGTTGATTTTGATCGATCTCAATACCATGTTCATCGCCCCATTGCTGTCCCATTTGTTTGACCCCATCACTCACCGTAACGACACGATTATAACCGAGACCCCGCATAACAGGTTTTGAAATGCCTTGTCCTGTGGTGATCTGGCTTAGACCGGGGACTTGCCGGGCAAGTGCATCGATCAGATTTGTTGCATTGCCTTGAAGTTCGTCCTTGGATATTACGGCAACCGAAGTGCTGTTGCGGCGGCTCTGTGAAGTGACCAGTGTACCCGTAACGACGACCTCGTTGGTTTCAATAATACTTTCTGTCAGGGAAAAATCAACTGTAATATTTTCTGAAGTTAAATCGACGGACTTAACAATGGACTGATAACCTAAAAAACGGACTTCGACCAGGTAACGTCCGCTTGAAGGAAGTGATTTAAAGGTATAGTGGCCCTGTTGGTCTGATGATGTGCTCGAACGAAGCTGTTGCAATGAGATCGTTGCACCAGCAATCGGAAGATTTGTTTTGGCGTCCGTTACCTTGCCGCTGATGGTTGAAGCAAGGGTTGGAAGTATGGAGAAATAGGAGACAAGCATAAAAATGCAGCCTATAATTTTAATTTTCATCTGTACGAATAATTTTTACGTATGTAATATCAAGGATAACATAAATTACATCGCTAAGCGGAACCCTAAGGTGCCAGTCTTTGGCCCAGCAATTAAATAATTCATGGCATGGATCAATGATTGTTGAATTCTAAAAACTCTTATGGAAGTTGTTTTATGGCAATAGTGTTGTGCAAATCGCATCAGCACTATTGAATCAGCGTAAAAATTAACAGGTGGGGGGACCACGATTTCCTGAAAGCAACGCTCTGATCATTTGGTCTCCCGTAATAAATAAACCAAATTCAAATTGGCGTACCGGAAGAATTAACTCATCTAGTGCAAAATGGAAAACAATCTGCGGGTGCGAGTTTTGATCACAAATGGAACACTTGGGATGATCTGCATGGTGTTTTTTTGCAGGGCTGTCCACGATGCTGAGGGCAGTTTGCGGATGCGCATGGGTATACACAATGAACTGACCAATTAAGAAGGTCATTAAGAGCACTAAAGCTGCCAGTTTGTTCAATGAGATACCTTTCACGCCGAAATCACTACGTTTAAATCTATTTGTCCTTTGCGTTATTTTTCTAATTGGGCAAATATAAGCAAAATAAAATATAAAGCAATTGTGTTGCATTTATTATTATTGTGACATTTTACAAATGTTCACTTAAAAGATAAAATGGATTTACAACAAAAGCCCTCGAAATGAATAATATTCTTGAGGGCTTTGTGTATGGGGCTAATTAGGTTGTTTATTTTTTTGAAGAAATAAACTTCCCTACAATTTCATATTGATTGGCGTCTAAGCCTTGGACGTCTTGCAATTTGACAATCCGATAGAGCGAGTCGCTGTAGTAATCTAATTTTTCTTGACTATCGTACAAGGTGTTTGCAATTTTTTTGTCGATATGGATGTGCTTCACCTTTTCTTTTCTGTCAAATTCGATCCGTAATTTTTGTATCTGCAGATCTTTCTTCTTAGCCGTAAATTCCGTTACACAGTCGATGGCTTTGACGTCATACAGTGAGGGGTCGAAGTTTTTACTGATGTCAGCAGCTTGAAAGGCGGAGAGTTCATTTTTCCAGTTGCTAATTTTCAGTTCCTTTTGTTCTTTTTCTCCGTCTTTGTTGACAGATTTTAGAACCGAGGGGTTGAGTTGCTGAAGGCGATTGACCTCGGCAGTAAAGAACGAATCAACAGAAAATATGTCTGAAGATTTTTGAGGGCTTTTTGTAGCGGAGGGTGATCCACAGCTCCAAAAAAGCAGAGCACTGCCCAGAAAAAGGGAAAGTGCTCTGCTGCTATTTTTTAGTAAGTTATTATTCTGATACCAATACATTTCCTGTCATTTCAACGGGGATATTGACGCCTAAAAGTTGTAAGACGGTTGGGGCAATATCACCTAATTTACCATCTGCTATTTTCTTATATTGATCGTCAATCAAGATACATGGAACCAAATTGGTTGTATGTGCCGTATTTGGCGATCCATCTTCATTGACCATAAACTCGGAGTTACCGTGGTCGGCCAAAATAATAAAAGAGTAACCATTTTTAAGGCCTGTTTCAACCACCGTTTTTGTACATTGATCGACAGTTTCTACTGCTTTTATTACGGCGTCAAAAACACCTGTGTGACCTACCATGTCTGGATTTGCAAAATTCAGACAGATAAAATCAGGTTGAAGTGTTTCCATATCGTTGACGATAGCCTCAGTAATCCCTTGGGCAGACATCTCAGGCTGAAGATCGTAAGTTGCTACCTTTGGTGAGGGAACCAACAAGCGGTTTTCACCTTCAAATTGCTGTTCGCGGCCTCCTGAGAAGAAAAATGTGACGTGTGGATACTTTTCTGTTTCAGCAATACGCGTTTGCGTTTTATGATTAGCCTCGAGCACTTCGCCCAAAGTGTTTGTTAGGTTATCTTTTTGGAAAACAACTCTGACATTTTGAAATGTTTCATCGTAAGATGTCATGGTCACATAATATAGATCTAATGGTTGTAGATCATATTCTGGAAATGCCTTTTGAGTTAAAGCGATGGTGATCTCGCGGCCACGGTCCGTTCTGAAGTTATAACAGAATACAACATCACCTTCTTGGATTGTTGCTACCGGCGTACCGTTTGCGTCTACCAATGCGATTGGTTTCACAAACTCATCGGTTACGCCTTCGTCGTATGATTTTTGGATAGAGGCAACAAGGTCATTTGATTTTTCACCTTCTGCTTTTACCAAAAGGTCGTATGCTAATTTTACACGTTCCCATCTGTTGTCGCGGTCCATGGCATAGTATCTGCCTATAGCGGAAGCGAAAGTACCTGTCGTCGTTTCTAAATAAGCCTGTAGATCTTTTACATAACCAATACCAGAGTTTGGATCTGTATCACGGCCATCTAAAAATGCATGTATAAATACTTGATCACTTGTCAAGCCAGCATGTTTTGCAGCATCACATAGGCCTTTTAAGTGCTTTGTATGTGCGTGTACACCACCATCGGAAAGTAATCCGATAAAATGTACCTTCTTGTTATTTTCTAATGCATATTTAAAGGCATCTTGAATGATCGGATCCGAATTGAATACGCCGTCATTGACAGCTTTGTGAATACGTCCCAATTCTTGGTAGACGATTCTTCCGGCGCCAAGATTCATGTGACCAACCTCCGAGTTACCCATTTGTCCTGCAGGTAATCCGACAGCTTCACCAGAAGCCTCTAAGGTCGAGTTTGGATAAGCTTCTAATAAATGATCTAAAAATGGGGTGTTTGCAGCTTCAACTGCATTTGATTTATCATGTTTTCCATATCCCAGTCCATCTAGGATCATGAGTGCAACTTTTTTCTTATTCATCGTATAACAAAGATAATCTTAATTTTAGAATCTATCAACGCATCTTAAAAAGTTCCCTTGTTAATCCCCAATAATTTTATAGGTTTGTGGCATAGTTTATGTTCGGTAAAAAACGGAGCTACCTAATGATTGATATGGATGATAGAAGCTGTTCTATAATATGTTGAGCTATATGAAATTTTTAAGCTATTGCGCATTTATACTTATTAATAGTCTTTTTGTACACACTGCGGCCTTTGGTCATTATTTAAGTGAAGTGAATACAGAGGTAAAGGTAGCTTTGCCAGGTGATGATGATTCTTTAGGAAGTATTTCAGAGGAACTGAAATCGTATTTGAAAGAAGGTAATGCAAAAAATATGGCCAAATATTTCGGTTCAAACTTAACCTTGTCTATTTTGGGAGAGAATGGCGTTTATACAAAATATCAGTCTGAAATCATGTTGGGTACATTTTTTAATCAGCATAAACCCAAAGCTGTTAAATTGACGCAATCCAGCAATGCCAACAATGGCTATCAATATTTTACATTTACATTATCAACCGAACAAGCCAATTACCGTGTCTTTATTAAGATCGGCGTAGGAAATAATAACCATTCGATTGAAGAGCTGAGAATCGACAAAAATTAAACGGAGCCACGTTTTTTTTATAAATCTATTTTTCGATTAAAAAATTATTCCACATCTTAGCCCAATAAATAGTATTTATGGAGAAGGAAATCAAGGAATATCTGGCCCAGTTTGTAAAACAGGCTGTTGCAGAAGATTTGGGCGACGGGGATCACACCTCACTGTCTACAATTGAGGCTGGGGCGCAAGGTGAAGCAAAATTGATTGTTAAAGATAATGGTGTTTTGGCAGGGGTAGAAGTGGCGCAGGCGATTATTGCTTATGTTGACGATACGTTGTCCTGCGAGGCATTTATCCATGATGGAAGCCAGGTTAAAGTGGGGGATATTGCGTTTTATGTTAAAGGGAATATTCAAAGTATTTTATTGGCCGAGCGTTTGGTGCTGAATGTTATGCAGCGTATGAGTGGCATTGCGACGACAACCCGAAAATATGTAGACCTTCTCAAAGGTACAGATACGAAAGTTTTGGATACACGGAAAACGACACCATTGTTGCGTGTATTGGAGAAAGAAGCCGTTCGTATAGGAGGCGGGACTAACCACCGTTTTGGTCTATTTGATATGATTTTAATTAAGGACAATCATGTGGACTATAGTGGCGGTATTGTACCGGCTCTAAAGCGCGCAAATGATTACAGAAAAAGCCTAAATAAACCGATAGAAATAGAAATTGAAGTCCGAAATTTTGCGGAGCTTGATGAAGTTCTTAACTTTGGCGAAGTGGACCGGATCATGTTAGATAATTTTTCACCGCAAGATGTAGCCAAAGCTGTTCAGCTAATTGACCATCGATTCAAGACAGAGGCCTCAGGGGGAATAACTTTTGACACGATTCGATCGTATGCGGAGGCCGGGGTAGATTATATTTCAGTAGGCGCTTTGACACATAGTGTAAAGAGCTTGGATCTTAGTCTGAAAGCCAAATTAATATAAGAACTGATTTAATTAATGATATCGATTTATTTAGTAACTGCAGTATTACTAGCTTATTTGTTTGGGTCCATACCTACAGCAGTATGGTTGGGACAGGCATTTTATGGGGTAGATGTTCGTGAGTATGGTAGCGGTAATGCTGGGGCGACTAACACCTTTCGCGTATTGGGTCCTAAAGCGGGGTCGATCGTGATGTTTGTAGATATATTTAAAGGCTGGACAGCAACAAACCTCGCTTATTTAATCGAATTGGGGCAAAATACGAGCGATGTCCAATTTGTCAACTTTCAGTTGGCCTTAGGCGTTATTGCGGTATTGGGGCATTTATTTCCTGTATTCGCCGGATTTAGAGGCGGAAAAGGGGTGGCAACACTTTGCGGGATGATTCTCGCGATCCATACACCGGCTGCATTGGTCTGTGTTTCTGTATTTATCATTATCCTGCTGACCACACATTATGTTTCATTGGGATCCATTTCAGCGGGATTTGCATTTCCCTTTAGTTTGGCCTTTATTTTTAAAACAACCATACCCTCTGTGCTGCTTTACGGCATAGCCATCTGTATTCTGTTGTTAATTACCCACCAAAAGAATATTGAGCGCCTGTTAAAGGGGCACGAATCCAAGATTTATCTCTTCAAGAAAAAGGCTAAGGAAAAAGAATAGGCACAATAATTGTATTTGCTAAGTACGATTTAATAATTATTGTGAAATATCCATGTGGGAAGAGCGGAAACGCGATTATCTTTCGCTTTGAAACTCCATATGGCCCTTGAAATAAAATATAAACTATGAACGGAATGTTTAAGTATTCAGCTATGGTATTAGCGTGTGTAACACTGGCATCGGGGTTGTCAGGTTGCGCAACTTCAGCTGTTACCGGGAAAAAATATTTAAAATTGGTCAGTGCTGATCAAGTGAACCAACAGGCTGCATTGGCTTATAAAGATTTTTTATCGAAGAATAGCGCAAAAGTAGTAACCGGAACTGCAGATGCAGCCATGGTGAAACGTGTTGGCAATAAGCTGGCTACTGCGGTTAACCAATATTTGCAAAGCACCGGTCGTGCCAACCAATTTAACTTCAATTGGGAATTCAACTTAGTAAGGAGTGATGATGTGAACGCATGGTGTATGCCTGGTGGTAAAGTGGCAGTTTATACCGGAATTTTGCCTGTTACACGTACCGAAGCCGGACTTGCCACAGTAATGGGGCATGAGATAGCCCATGCCATTGAGGAGCATTCCGTAGCGCAGGCTTCGAATCAGATTGCTTTACAATTGGGCGGACAGATTTTAGGTTCCGCAGCCGGCGTATCTGGCAACAGTACCCTTGGAGTTTTTAACAATCTGTATGGTTTAGGTGGAAACCTGGCGCAATTGAAATTTTCAAGAAGCGATGAATCTGATGCGGATGCAGCAGGTTTGATTATTATGGCTTTGGCAGGTTATAATCCAAATGAGGCTGTAGATTTCTGGAAACGTATGGCATCGGGTAGTCAAAAAGGGCAGCCAGAGTTTTTGAGTACGCACCCGAGTGATGAGCGACGGATTGCGGATATTCAGAAATTGATTCCAAACGCAATGAAATATTATAAAAAATAAAGAATCAATACAATAGAAAAAGCGGAGTATGCACCTAGCATACTCCGCTTTTTTATAAGCGTTATTTATGGCTATATTATACGCCGGCAAAAGCATCACTAATGCCGAGTACGACACCAACGACTAGTCCCATAAAATTAAAAGCGATGGTGATGATGACTATGATGCCAATAAACTTATAATGTTTTTTGAGTGCATCTAAGCACAACTCCAATTGGATGCTATCGCGATTCTCGATTGCTTTTTTTGCTTTTGATCCAAAATTATACAGGAAATAGATGGGAAGGCAAAAGAAAGCAAGAAAGAGCAGGTAGAGGACACCGAATGTGGATAAGGCCCCCGCTGTGACATATTCGTCTGCACCGAGTGACAATGCACTTGCGCCAAAGATCAGGCTGACCATGGTGATGGCCGAGATGCCTATGAAAATAAAACAGACGATGGCCAAAAAATTGGCCCATTTGGCTGCTGAAGCTAAAAAAGCGAGTCCTGCAGGAGACAGTTTAAGGTCTGCAGGTTCTAGAAAAGAAGAATTTTGAATACCGTCTTCCATGAAGCATAAATTATTAGGTGCGCGAATTTCTGAAAAGTTCTCGGTTTTTGAAACATTTTTTATATAAACCATCACGTCTATACAATCGTTTTGATTTTTTCGATCAGCATAGGTTATAGTGGCTCAAATTCGACAAGAAACTGAGTTGTTTAATAAAAGTCTCGATTGACAGGAAATTAGTTAAAAATTTTCAAAAAGTTAAATTCCGATTGGAAGAATGTTGTTACAAAAAAAAATCCAGAATTGATGTGGAAAACTATTTTTGATCCGATAATTAGAATGTAAATGCTGGTTTAAAACATCTTACAACGTTTTTTGTCGTGATAAATTATAGGTTGATGTCTGATTTTTGGTGTGGATTTCATGAAAAGGGTGTGGTTTAGTGTGTTAAGTTTATATTAAGTCCTTTGTAATTTGAAATCTCTTAGTAATTTTGCTTAACATTTTTTAACAAATCACATTATATGAAAAGATCTTTACTCTTTTTCGCTCTTGTTATGGCTAGTTATGGTGCTGTACAAGCTCAGGTTACAACAAGTAGCGTTACAGGTATTGTAAAAGAGGCTAATGGCAGTGTAACTTCGGGTGCAACTATCAAAGCTACACACGTTCCATCGGGAACAGTTTACTCCGGTTCTTCAAATTCAGCCGGTCGCTTTAACCTACCAGCGATGCGTGTTGGGGGACCTTATAAGGTTGAAGTTACCTATGTAGGACAACAACCAGTTGTATATGAAGATGTTTATTTGCAATTAGGTGAGCCTTTCGTCCTGAACCCTGTTTTCGGTGACAACAGTACCACACTAGGAGAGGTTGTAGTAACTGGAACAGCTATAAATGCGCAAAAGACCGGGGCTTCTACAAGCATAAATCAAAGAGTAATTCAAAATTTACCTCAAATAAATCGTAGTATTACGGATTTTACCAAATTGACTCCGCAAGCCAATGGAAATTCATTCGCTGGAAGAGATGCTCGATATAACAATTTGCAAATTGATGGTGCTAATTTCAATAATGGTTTCGGATTGAGTTCTAATCCAATCCCTGGAGGTAATTCTCAGCCTATATCATTAGATGCGATTGAACAAATAAGTGTTAATATTGCACCTTTTGATATTACACAATCGGGATTCACTGGAGCAGGTATAAATGCTGTTACAAGAAGTGGAACGAATAGGATTGAAGGGTCAGCATATTATTATTTACAAAATCAAAATTTCCAAGGTCGGAAGATTGAGGATGTGACTCTAGATAAGGTGGATGCTGCGAAGAAAAATTTCGGTTTTCGTTTAGGTGGGCCAATTATTAAAAATAAATTATTCTTATTTGTAAACGCGGAGAGAGAGGAAGCTACGGGTGCCAATGCGTCTGGCGCTAACCTTTGGAGAGCTTCTGAAGATGGGGTAGCAGATCCAAATAATAATATTGCCAGAACAAAACGTTCAGATCTAGAAGCTGTAAAAAATCACCTAATCAATACATGGGGATATGATCCAGGTAGATATGAGGGATATGCCGACGAAGCAAAGGAAAGCAGTACTAAGTTCTTAGTTCGCTTGGATTGGAACATTAATGAAAAGCACAAATTTGCACTTCGATACAATCAGGTGGTTGGTAACTCCATGCAGGTTGCTAACGGCAATTCAGGACCTTATCCGAGAAGCCAAACCAATCGTGTAAGTGATCGCTCTATTACGTTTGAAAATGGTAATTATGCATTTAAGAATATTGTAAGATCAATTACTGCGGAATTAAACTCCAATTTTAATTCTCAATTATCAAATCAATTTTTAGCGACCTATACTAGGATTCAAGATACTAGAAGTACACCAAGCAGTCAATTATTTCCATTCGTTGATATATGGGATGGTTCTGCAACAGGGAGTAACTACATGAGCTTCGGTACAGAGTTATTTTCCTATAAAAATGATGTGATTAATAATAATTATTCATTCACGAATAATTTAACTTTAAAGGCTGATAAACATACATTTACATTTGGTGGAGCTTTCGAAATTCAAAACTTTGGAAACTCTTACACTCGAATGGGAACTTCATACTATCGTTATGCATCTGTGGATGACTTCCTTAAAACAGGTACACCTCAGGAAGTCGCGCCTATTATGTATGGGGTAACTTATCCATATGAGGGACAGGATACCTATTCAAAGATAAATTTTGGGCTAGCTTCTTTATATGCTCAGGACAAATGGTCTGTAACAGACAATTTTACAATGACATATGGTGTACGTGCAGAACTTCCTATTTACTTAAATAAATTAACGGCTAATCCATCTATTGATGCACTACGCTTATTGGATATCAATGGAAATCCTAAAAACTATAATTCGGGTTTGTGGCCTAAATCACAGATTATGATCTCACCTCGTGTTGGTTTTAACTATGATGTCTTTAAAGATCGTTCTTTGGTACTTCGTGGTGGTACAGGATTTTTCTCGGGAAGAGTTCCATTTGTTTGGTTAACAAATATGCCGACAAATGCTGGTGTTTTGCAAAATACTGTTGAGCCAGGAAGTTATGACGCTGTTTCTGGATGGATCAACAACATTAAATTCAACACCGATCCTTATTATTATTTAAACAACGTTCCTGCTGGTGCAGAAGCCGTATTTATTAAGACGCCTAAGGAAGGAGCTCCTTCTTCATTTGCTTTAGTAGATAGAGACTTCAAAATGCCTATGGTTTGGAGAACAAGCGTTGGTGCTGATTATAAAATTCCTAATTCTCCATTTGTTTTATCAGGAGACTTCTTGTATACCAAAGATATTAACGCGGTATTTCAATTGGGAGCTAATAGAAGAACACCTAATACATTCTTGAACTATGGTGCTTCCGGCGATGAAGGCGATTACGGCGATAACCGTGCATTTTATCCTGCAGGTGTAAACGGAAGTGCTTATAATAGCAAAATTGGAGCAAATAATGCTACAGTATTGACAAATACAAATGTTAAAGGACATGCGGTTAGTGCGACTTTAGGTTTAAGTGTTCCTAATTATAAAGGATTAAGTGGAAGCGTATTTTATAATTATGCAAGTGCTAAGGAGGTTTCGGCAAACGCTGGATCAAGTGCGAGTTCTGCATGGGGAGGATCTGCGACCGTAAATGGGCCAAATGATCAAATTTTACATCCTTCAGCATTTGCAATTCCTCATCGAGTTATGGCACATTTGAGTTATAGGTTAGAGTATGCTAATCATTTAGCTACTACTGTTGGTGTTTATTATAATGGTTCGTCACAAGGTCGCTTCTCTTATACTTATTATTCTGATATTAATAGAGATGGTCAAAATGCTGATTTAATCTATTTACCAAAAAATCTAAATTCATTGACTTTTGTTGATCGCGTTGACGCAAATGGAAAAGTTTTGTTTACTGCTGCTCAACAAGCTGATGCTTTAGAAAAATTTGTTAAGGATAATGGCTTAGAGAAATATCAAGGAAAGTATCTGCCAAGAAATGGATTTTTATTGCCTTGGTTAAATAGATTTGATGTCAAAGTACTCCAAGATATATTTACTAATATTGGTGGACGTAAAAACTCTTTACAGCTAAGTCTTGATGTAATAAACTTTGGTAATCTTTTGAATAAAAACTGGGGTATCCAAAGCCGTTTGAATAATGGACAATTGCTATATGGAAATAAAATGGTTCCGGGAGTTAGTAGTGGAAAAGCGGTCCTTAATACTGCTTCTACTCCAGCTACAGGAATACCAGAATTTAACATGAATGTTGTTAATGGTGATTTACCAACTACGCCTTTCCAAAATGTCAGTACATTAGGTACTACTTGGCAAATGCAGTTAGGAGTAAGGTATACTTTTTAATAAATATTAACTTACTAGAAAGCAGAATAAACTCGTTTATTCTGCTTTTTTTTCTTAAGTTTTTTGATGACACTTTAGATATTAGGCCAAGTTTCTTTTCAAAGATAATTCCAACCTTGGCTAGTAGTATCCGTCCTACCAAGTACATATTGACTTAGGCTCTATCAGTGGTTACCTTTCTTGCTAATTTACTTGAAAAATCTAGCATGAGATGATATAAAACGATACGTTTCAATGTTTGAGTAACATGGCAAGACCTATATGTAAACTTAAAGTTTTCAATAAAATTATCATACTGAAAATCAGGAAAGTGTTTACTATTATCTCCGATATCGATATTTTCCACAACAAATCCAATCATTCCATTTGCCTCTAAATATGTAGGATACTTTTCAGTAATAAATCTGCTTAATCCATCATTAAGATATTTATTATTTAAGCTATTTTTCCTCTGAGAATTTGCACCGTCTAATCTTTTGCATTCAATAAAATAGTAAGGACGATAATCGCCCTTCATAATTTTAATCATATCTAAAACTCGAATATCAACTCGCCCATCTTGAATCTGAATTTCTTTATCAAATTTATATTGACCGATTCCCTGGATATTACGGTTCGAATAGTGCCAGTCATTTTGGTCGGATGATGCCACTTATTTCGGTTCAATTTGTGCCAATTTAGTTTGAAATAG
>NZ_MKWH01000039.1:0-1633 GCF_001899705.1 Sphingobacterium sp. 40-24
CCGACATTCAGGTGTAGGTAAGGCAATACCTTATATTTCAGGTTCAGGCTCGAAAACCATTCATTATTCTGCCGTCGGTCTTTCGCATATTTGTATTCCGACAGTGGATAGTATTCCCATGGCAGATAACCACTTGTATAGTTTTCTTTCAGATAACTGGCCCTATATTCCTTTTCAAATGGGATTTCACCACCATCCTCATTTAGAAACTGAAGATATGGCGCCTGCATACTGCTATAGCTTAACGATGAGAATTCAGGTTTGCCTTTTCTGCTATCCTGATTGGTATACAGCACCTGAAGATCCAACTGTAAATTGTCAGTAGGTCTGAAACTATTGGACAGCTGGATATTGACCTTTCTATCGAAAGCATCCAGTTCGGATTTATTCCCGGTATATCCAATACCAAACCCATACGAGTTGCGTGTCCCCCCGCCCGAGATATTCAGTGCGTGCTGATTGACAAATGGTACATTATAAAAAGCATCCATATAGTTTTGTCTTCCATTTTGCCCCATGAGTTTAGCTATACCGCTGGCCGAATCTGCCGGTGAAAACAGGTTGCGCTTACGTCGATCCAATAGGTCGATCACTGGCGACTGTGCCAGATAGGGCTGGTATAGCAATTCCGAATCGTAGTACCCCTTTTCAAAAAGATATTTCTCCACTGCTATAAAATCCGCATTTTGGAGTTGATAGATTTTATTTAGATCGCTATTTTCCTTCAAAATAACTGTATTTGACAATGTTATTTTTGTGTTCTGCTCTTTGGAAAAAGCGCCCTTTTTTGAAGTCATGACGATAACACCGTTCCCAGCGCGGGCTCCCCATATGGCACTCGCCGCAGCATCTTTCAGGATGGAGACACTTTCAATATTATTGGGATCAATATTACTGATATCCCCCTCATAGATAAAGCCGTCTAGCACAATGAGCGGATCCAGGTTTCCGTTAATTGTACTCAAACCTCGAACAGAGATATTCAGTTTCTGCAGGTCAGCATTTTGAATCGGCTGATTGTCGAAACGAATTGCTGTTGTCATGTTATTGAGCCTATCCAGAATGTTAGTTCCCACCTGCTGACTGAGCATCTTATTATCGACTACATCAATAGCCCCTGTCACCTCATTGGCTTTCAATGTCTGATAACCGGTGCTGACAATAGCCTCTTCCAGATAAATCTCCTTAGCATTTAAAGCCAATATCTTATGCTTCTCAAAAAATCCGGCGGCCACTGTCCTATCCACGAAACCGACACAACTGATCATTAAAGAATCTTTATGATTACCTACCTGAATAGCAAATTTTCCTTTCAGTGAACTTGCAGCCTGATTATGCAAGGTCTTGTTCCGGATAGAGGCTCCCACTAGCTCCCTACCATCTTTTGCTGAAACAATTGTACCCTGTACCCAAATTTTTTCCTGAGCCTTGCCCATGAAAAACAGTACGCTTGTAAAAAGCGCTGTCAACAACACTTTCATTACTTCGTATGTATAGTAGATACGGTGTAGAAATAAGGATATTCACCACTGTATTGTGTTGGTGTAAGTGTTATGCCATACTGTTCCAGCGCAGCTATCTTTTGTTTGATAGACAGATCAAGAAAGTTTCCCGGCAAACGCAGATCAATCCG
>NZ_MKWH01000040.1:0-114669 GCF_001899705.1 Sphingobacterium sp. 40-24
CAGCAAGGTTTTGTCAAAAAAATACGACCCGTATGGGTGGAGATTATTTTGCAAACCCGGAGGGCATGATCTTGCTGTTGCGTTAAGAACACTGAAATACCTTTGCTCTTGAAATGGGACAAAAACAGCATACCGGTTCTTGGATAAAAAATAATGTGGAAGCCATTGGAAAAGGCATTGAGCAAATGGCTGATTAGATTAGAATACAGGCATCACCTGCACGAATTTTAAACTGTTTTCTTAAAACTCGTGGCTCCTAAGAGTCACTTAAAAGAGAGATGGAAAAACAATGTTTTGGAAGTAGACAGGCATTTTGGAATTTGTCTTTTTCAAGAATATCCAGTGAAGCTCTTTTATGGTAGGATATGGGGAGGGTAAATGTGCTTTACGGATTTGTAGAGGAAAAAAAACCGAGGTTTATCGACCTCGGCTCAGTTATAATAGGTAATGTTTACACAAACTTGAAAATGTGTTCATGAATAAGATTTGTTTGCCCTACACTATGTAAATTTTGGTACGCATAAATAATAGCAGCAAGATGGTCTTTATTACAGCAGACGACATACTTTTTTGCCTGATGAAACATTGCTAAATCTTTATTTACATAAAAAGCTATACTGTTGACCTTCTTGTTACCCGAGTCACTGCAAATGAAAGTTTCTTTATTACCTAGAGGTAAAATGAAGTTCCCAAAATCTTCTATATCGGAACGTTTGCTTTCAATAATTGGTGAATCTCCTAGGATAGATGTAATTATCTCATTTGAATCAATATAGCTGTTCTGATGTAATTTTGATAATTTATCTTCTGCTATTTCATAATTATT
Organism: Sphingobacterium sp. 40-24; assembly: GCF_001899705.1. Taxonomy (NCBI): domain Bacteria; kingdom Pseudomonadati; phylum Bacteroidota; class Sphingobacteriia; order Sphingobacteriales; family Sphingobacteriaceae; genus Sphingobacterium; species Sphingobacterium sp. 40-24. The sequence continues at coordinate 827 of NZ_MKWH01000040.1, forward strand.
ATAGAATGGTAAGAACGGAAAGATTAGTCGTTTTGTACGGTTGAAAATTTCAGAATTGAGTAGATGCTCGATAGCCTCCGTATTTTGAGAGCCATCATCATTTATGGCCTTTATCGAGATCGGTAATTTATCGTATGTATACTGTCTATCTTTATCATAGAACAGTTCATCATTAACGGGTAATCGCCATTTTAATGAAGAAACCATTACAAGTAAAGAAGTAAGCCCTTCTTCAGTGATATTTTTAGTCGCAATTATTTCTGTCAGATCACGGGAAAATTTTTCGTCAAGTTCAGCATACAACTTTTCAAGATTATCGTTTGCTGTTCCGCCAAAATCAAGGATATTCCTATTCATCTCAAAGAATATAGATTTGGGGCTTCTCTTTTCCTTTGCAAAGGTTTTTTTTTCTTTATCATACAGATAAAGCATATTGTCCGAATCAGCAAATTTCTTGATAAGGAACTGCGGAATATAATGATGACGTCTTGAAATACCCATATCTAACTATTCTTTTGTTTAAGGTCATCCAACTCTTTAAGATATGGGCCATATAGGTTCAATTCGTTAAGAGCAAGCCTGAATACTATACCGTTAATAGGGGGTGGAGTAAATTTTTCAAGATTGTCGCACTCAGGATCGCCGTCAGGGAAGCTATATTTTGCTTTCTGGTGTGCAGGTCTTGATGCGATTCGGTTTGTCCTTATACTTTCAAAAATTTCATAGGTAGCCAATATCAATACGGTAGCTTCACCGAAAGTGGTCAATTTATCAATATAAAAAAACTGCTTGTCTTTTAGTATAACAGGAGGTGTAAAAAGGTTTATTATTCTTGAAAGTTCAAGAAGAAACTTTTGTTTGTAACTAATAGTATCCTTACCGTTGGCAAAGAAGGGTCTAACAAAATAAAAGAAGTCATTTTCTTTTAGTTTTTGTGCCATATAAAATTTATCGTAATAATATTTCAATGCCTGTGAGATATGTATACGTCCTTGTTCGTATGTTAGATCGGCAAAGTCCTTAATGTTTTTAAGAACATCATTGTACTGAGGTACTTCTAAAAAATTAGTAAGCAAATATATTTCGGGATTCTCCTGAAATTGTTCATAGCCACCATCTTTTAATTTTTCAAGTATATCAATTAAAATCACTGGCGGGTTTGATGAGTTCAAGGCAAAGTATGCAATAAGAATTTTCTCAAATGCCGGGGCCCTTTTAATCCCGTAAAACGAAAGCAATTCATCAAAGAAACCATAAGGATAAAAGGGTCTTCGACTAAGCATACTTGGGTTAATATCCGATAAATTGTTCTCATACATATACTCGTCAATTGTAGAACTCAGAAACTCATCAATAGCACCAAATGTTAAGTAAAAGCTATTAATATTAATAAGTTCTGTTGTATATATCTTAATCAGAATCCTCGCTCCACTATACTTAACACCATTTACAACGACTTCCATTGGTTTTTCGGTTCGTTCTATCGATGCTATACCAAATTTTTTACTAGGCGTTTTATCAGTTTCTTCGACCACATTATAGTCAATATCATCCTCATTCAATATGGCTGTTATCTCGTTCCAATAATCTACCATATTCTTACAGCTTTCAAAGGTGTTACTGTTTATTGGATAAGCGTTAAGCCCTTCTTTTGACGTCAAGATGGTTGATGCTCGGAACCTATCACAAAAATTAAGGTTAAATTGACGTATTCCAGAGAATGTAGCAATGTTGGTAAGGTAGTGGTAGTATTCATGAATGAATATAGATTGCTCTTGACCGATTTGTAGGTCAGTTATAAAATTGGTTAAGTTATCAATATCAAATCCATCTAGGCAGATATAAAATCTGTCAGGGTAGTATTTTATTTTAGTCAAGTCAATTTCTGCCATTTTATAAGGATTTTTTAACGACACTATAGGTCAAGTTTGTTTTGTAAATATAAAAAATAACAGGTGGCTTTAATTTGCATAAAGAGGTAAATAAAAAAGCAGAATTATAAAATCCTGCTTTTCAATAAATATTACACCATTAAGTGACCAGTTCTAATTCATCTTCAACTATTATGAAATCGGGCTGTGAAGGCGTATCTGGTTCCATTGAAATGAATGCTGTTTCCAGAGAAGCAAATTTCGGAGAAACCAAATCCATATCCTTGCTGATCTTCTGACTTGTAATCTTAGCATAAATCTGAGTGGTAGAAATATTCTTATGTCCCATCATCTTACTAAGGCTTTCAAGAGGTACTCCCTCTGTTAAAAACATTGTTGCAAAAGTATGTCGTGCCGTATGGAACGTCACTTTTTGTTCAGTGACAATTTCAGCTTCTTCAATCAGTTTAGCTACATGATTATTACATGTTGCATTGGATGGAACTGGAAATATGAAATCATTTCTTGTAATACCTCTGTATTTTTCAATGATCCGTTTGGGAATTTCCATCAAACGAACATTTGATGCAACATCCGATTTCTTTCTTCGGCTGATAATCCATTGATGACCGTCAAAGAAGGATTGAATGTTGCTCCACTTTAGCTTTTTAACGTCAATGTAAGACAACCCTGTAAAGCAACTAAAAATGAAAATGTCTTTAACCAGTTCATATTTCGGCTTAGAGGGTTTTAAGAATAACAATTTTTCCACAGCCTCCTTCAAAAGATAGCTACGATCAGTTTCCTGCATGCTTATTTCGTAATCCTCAAATGGATTTTGACGTATCAATCCTTTTTTAATAGCTAGGTCAGCTAAAGCTATAACAGGCATTGTATAAACCCATACCGTATTGTGTGTACATTCTTTATCAATGCGAAGGAAAAAATCGAACTCCCTGATAAAATCAGATGTAAGCTCACGAAAAGCCATATCATCCCGATGATACCTAGCTTTTATAAATTCCGTCAGATGATTGAAAACAACTTTGTACTTATAATAAGTGTTTGACGAGCGCTTACCTTTTGCCACCATTTTTTCAAAATCCTCATTTTGTTCTTTGAAAACTTTGAGTACTGCATCATCCATCACACCGACACCTAAAAAAGAGAGCTTAACTTTCTGTGAAGTAGCAAAACCTTCATCTTTAAGCATATCATCATAAATCTTATTGATACGTACACGAATTTTATCCAATTTTTGATTGGTAGTTAGTGCTGTTGTGCTTTTTCCCTGTACGCGTCCGTGTTTTAAATCCCAAGTATTGGGATCAATTTCCAGTTTGGTTCCAAAAGTTTTTGGTGTACCATCAATAGTAATACGTCCCATTACAGGTACATTACCATTTTTTTTGGGTTCATTTTTCTTCAAGTAAAACAATAGCTTGAAAGTGGATCTTTTAACTGTCTCCATAACTCAAAATTTTAATGTTTAAAATTAAATTTTAGCGAGTTACAAGGAAAGATAAAAAAGAGTGCAAAATGCTGAAATATAGCTAATTATACTATCTTGTACAATCCAAAACAGGTAATGATTTAGTAACCTATCTCTGTCTTTTTAAGCCCAAAACCTGATGTACACTACCTTCCAAATTCAGACCGTCAATTTATAAACTACTGCATAGTAACGGTTTTAACCGTTTTTCTTAATTTTACTTTTGTTCAATCTTTTTAAATAAAAAATAAAAAGATAAAGCCAACCTTGCGCAATTGCATACGCAACACTTTCAGGGCACGCGTAATATTTGCTTCCACAGCCTTTTCCGAAATTTGGAGTTCCGCGGCTATTTCCCGGTTGGAAAAATGTTCTTCGCGACTCAGCTGAAAGACCAGCTTACAACGATCAGGTAGTGTTTCAACAACTTCATGAAGATATTCTTGTAAAAAGCGTGCATCAATTGTATTCTGATCCTGCTGGAACATAGGTTGAACGACAGCAGTGTTCAGGATTTGCTCATGTCGCCTGGCACGTTGCAGTGCTTTAAAAGAAGCAAATTTTACAGCTGTCGCTAAATATTGGGACAGCAAGTTTATTTGCAAATCCTCACGTCTATTCCATAGTGAAACAAATACCTCTTGTACAATTTCCTCTGCTGTTTGTTTGTCTTTCGTTAGGTTATAGGCAATGCCTAACAATCTTTTCCAGTAAAAATCATAAATATCCGCAAAAACATGTCTATCACCTTGTTGCAAAGAGACTAGCCAATGCTTTTCTAAATCTGCTACCTCCATATCCGCAGTATTTTTAAAGTTAGGTCATTGTGAAACTGGTCAAATATACAAATTGCCTTATTATAATCTACCAAATCAATAGATTTTATTTTCAGCGATTTTGTATCTCTTCGTCTATTCTTACCTAAACATACGATAACTTTCAAGAAAAAAGAATTAAGCACTAAATTTCAAGAAATATTTCAGATAAAAAAGTCTTTTACCATAAAAATTACAATTAAAAGCACAAATTAATAAAATTATCATCCACTACAGATTTTTCACAATGCTTATTCCGCTACTATTAAAAATCATTAGATGAGCCATTCAGCACATAAATTTGAGCTATCAACAAAAACAAATCTGCCTCAGCAGCCATACCTTTGTTGCCATACAACAAGCAGATGACAACAAGAAACAGCAGGAAGAAATGGCTTATATTTTTGAAAATAACAATCCTAGGACTGGCAGTTTTCATCGCTCTTATCGGACTATATATGATGCATCCACAATTCGGCAAAAGACCCTCGGGTGAAAGACTTCAACGCATACAGTTATCCAAGCAATATCGGGACGGGAAATTTCAGAATAGCAGCCCTACACCCCAGCTTACACAACCCTGGACCGTGGCCCTATACGATTACTTTTTTAAGCGATCGAAAGAAACAAGTCCCAGTCACAATATACCGACAATGCCCATCGATTGGGAGAAGTTGTTAAGTCAATCTCATGGCCTTGTTTGGTTTGGTCATTCTTCCTATTTTCTTCGTCTCGATGGTAAGAACATACTCGTCGATCCAGTCCTTAGCGGCAGTGCTTCGCCTATCCCAGGAAGTGTAAAAGCGTTTAAAGGAGCCGATGTTACTACGGTAGCGGCCCTCCCGCAGATTGACTTTTTATTTATATCACATGACCATTACGATCACATGGACTACAAGACGCTTAAAGCGCTGCAACCCCGGGTTGGAAAAGTCATTGTTGGTCTTGGTGTTGGCTCCCATCTTGAATATTGGGGATATCATCCTGAACAGATCATCGAAAAAGATTGGTGGGATGAAATTAACTTGGGTGATGGTTTCAGTGTAACAGTTGCGCCCGCCAGGCATTTTTCAGGCCGCAGTATATTTACAGCCAATACATTATGGGCATCCTATGTTCTCCAGACACCTTCCATGCGGCTCCATTTAGGCGGGGACAGCGGCTACGATAATCACTTCAAAGAGATAGGTAATCAATTGGGTCCTTTTGACCTGGCTATCTTGGAAAATGGCCAATACGACCTCAGTTGGAAACACATACACATGATGCCGGAGGAGGTTGTCCAAGCGGCACATGATCTCAAAGCTTCCTTACTTTTCCCCGTTCATTCATCCAAGTTTGTATTGGCCAATCACGCCTGGAATGAACCTCTAGAACGTATTTCCAAGGAAGCAATACGACAAGAACAGCCTTTGCTTACCCCCATGATCGGCCAGGTCATCGACCTCGATCAGCCCCCTTTAACACCTAGTTATTGGTGGCGGAAATAATTTTAAGCAACGGAATTGATGGTCGCTGGTGTTATCCCAAACTTCTCCTTGAAAGAGGCATAAAAATGAGAAAGGTTTTCAAAGCCCAGATCAAGATAAAAATCAGAGGGCTTTTGACGCTTATTTTCAATTAGATAATAGGCCTCAGAAAGACGTCTTTCTTGCAGCCATTTTCGGGGAGACGTCTGGAATATTTTCTCAAAATCACGTTTAAAGCTTGCTAAACTCCGCCCTGTTAGTTTCGCAAAATTTTCCAAAGGCACATTGTACCGATAGTTTTTAACCATAAATTGCTCGAGATCAATTTTATGAGGTTCTGAAAAATCAAAAAGCAGGTCTTTTAATTGTGGATAGCTTTCCAACAACAAGGTGATCAACTCGTAGATCTTGATATTTTCCATCTGTGGGCTCACACGGTCGATGGCTTCTGTATAAGGGGTCAATGACTCAAAATAACTTTTTATAAACAGGTTACTTTCCAGTACAACATTGGACTCACCCTGATACTTTTTGTCTGAACTGAGGTGATGATCCATTGCGTATTGCTTCAGTCGATCCGCTTGCAACAAGACGGAAACAGATTTATAGACATTATTTTCTGCAGGATATTTAAAAGCTTTGGCCAATTGGTTTCTACGGGCAACCACAATCTGCCCTTCTGTTGCTACCAATTTTCCTTTTTGATGATCCAGGTGCGTTTCGCCAGACATCTGGAAAAAGACCACATGTTCGGAAATAAACTGTTCATGCCCAAATGCTTTCTCGACATAACAGGAATACAAAAAGGCATTCCCAAAATCTCTCTCTTCCATGCTCAATACGATTTATTTTAAACGGCTATGCGACTATGGGTACCGATCGCTAAAATCAGTCCCAGTCTAAAGGTAGCAAATATCTCATACCTTTTGCAAAGTCTAGTTGTCCAAAAGCTCAAATATATTTGCCGCACAGCTCAAATCAAATCGCAAAAAATGCTACACAGAAATCCACTAATTTTAATAAAGCCTGCGGTTCAATCAAGACACTTCTCGTCCATTAAAAATTTGTATTTCATTACGAAACCATTCGGACTGATTACTATTTCTTTGCAGCAAGCCGCTTACGTATAATACTGACAAATTCGGGTGAAACCCCTAGGTAGGATGCAATATAGTATTGCGGTACCCTTTGGGAAATGGTCGGATATAGTTCAATAAATTCAAGATAGCGATCGGCAGCAGGTTTAGCCATTGTATGGATCAGCCTATTTTGCAGAACAGCAAGCCGGCGTTGCACTAACATACGAAAAACTCGCTCAAACTTTGGAACAGTCTCTAATAATCGCTCTTTCGTATCTGGTGTTAACATCAAGAACTCACTGTCTTCTAATGTTTCCATATATAAACTAGATGGTGTATGATAATGAAATGAAGCAATATCACTAATCCACCAATCTTCGACAGCAAATGCTAGCGTTACTTCAAAACCATTTTCATCTAGGTAATAAATCCGGACACAACCTTTTTGAAGATATCCTTCAAACTGACACACCTCCCCTTCCTCCAATAGCATCGTTTTTTTAGGAACCTTCTTTATTGTCAATAAACTAGTAAACTGTTCGGTTTCTTCGGCTGTCAAAGTAATGCACTTGGACACATTTTTAAGAATATTTTCGTATAACATCGTATTTGTTTTAATAGATCAAGCCGTTAAACACCTTCATTTTCGTGTAAAATGTAACCCGCCCCATAGATACTTTCGATATGCAGTTTGCGATCCATTTGCAGCAATTTACGAAGTCGGGAGATAAAAACCTCTAGGCTTTTACCATTAAAAAAATCCGTATTACCCCAAAACTGCAGCAACAGATCTTTTTTATTGACCAATAGATTTTTATGGAGGATCAGATGTCGCAGCAATTCAGCTTCACGGACCGTGAGCTTTTGTATACCGCCCACTCCATCATGCAGACTATAGCGTTCCATGTTCAGCAACAGACAACCGATAGCGAGTTCAATTTCCGAATTCGTCGGCACTTCGGGCGCATTTGCCACGGTCAATAAATTGCGGATCTTGAGCAATATTTCGTCCATGTCAAAAGGTTTCGCAATGTAATCAACAGCACTTAGACTAAGCCCTCTAAGCCGCGATATACGTTCATGAAGTGCTGTCAAAAAGAAAATAGGTTGCCCGGGATTCAATTGTATCATTTGTTGCGCCAGGTCAAAACCATTGCCATCGGGCAACTGCACATCAATAATGAGTAATTTGACGGCACAGGACTGAAAAGCCACCCAGCCTCCTTGCACCGTGCTTTCCCAGCGTACCGTAAAGCCTTTGTATCGCAAATAACGTGAGAAAACTTCGCCCAAATCAGGTTCATCTTCAATCAAAAGGATGTCAATCTTATCTTTTGCCATTGAATTCCACATTACTCATGTAAATATAAAAAATTGTACCGGAACCAGACTTACCGCCTGCTACATGGATCGTCCAACCCAGCCTGTCCAAATAAGATTTGACATAGTAAAGCCCCAGTCCCAGTCCAGGTTTGTTGCCTGACAGTTTCCCTCTATAAAATGCTGTAAATATCGCTCCTTGATCTGCAGTGGCGATCCCAACCCCATTATCCACTATTTTGAGATTATAATGAGGACCTTGCTGCTCCCAGATTAACTGAATCATCTTCTTACTATTATCGTTAAATTTTATCGCATTGGATACCAGATTATCTAAGATTGAAAAATAATAATCTTCATCAAGGTTCATCTCCACATCTTCAGCTAAGGGTTCATATTGAATTTCAATTTCTCCTTGGTAGCGCAAATGAAGCTCATTCAGTATTTGCTGTGTCAGACGATCAATAGAAACGGATACAATTTTAGCCTCTTGTTCCTGTAAGGCAACAGATCCCATGACCTGTTCAAAATAAGCTTTGAGTCGTTTGGCTTGCCTTTCCACAATGCGCCCAAGTTGTGCAACCTCTTTATCGTCTTTTCCTGTTTCACGATCGATCAAACTATGTGCACTAATCAAAATCGTCGTCAGTGGTGTATTAAATTCATGCCGCATATGATTTAGAAAACTCGTTTTCAGGTCTGCCAATTTACGTTGGTTGATCCAATTGCTATAGGTTCGATAACTCAAGAATACGATCACAACAATGCAAGCTAAGGAGAGTAAAAACACGGGCAGCATACGTTGGACAACACGCCAGTCCCTATTTTCATAATCCACATACAGACTATAGGTAAAACGATAAGGAATGGGATTCTTGTCGCTAACAGACAGTTGGAATACCCTATTATTATTTGTTCCGCGCTTAAGTTCGCCACTAATTAGACCTGCACGATCATTACTTGCTAACTCATAGAAAGTTTCCCAAGCATGATCTTTTGTATTATATATTTCCAATTTATCAAAATGGAACAAGTAAACAAGTGTCGTATCGAGCCCTTGTTGATGTACAATCTGACGAAAGATACTATCCAATGACTGCCGGCTCCGCATCTCATCAAGAAAGCCATTCATACAATGCTTACCGTACTGGTCTGCATCTGCGGACTTCGTGATTTTTTTTTCATACCATATCGGCAAACAGGGTACTAACGTTGCCTGAAAGATGGCATCCCCACCGGGGAATATCTTATCATCCATAATAACAGCACCATAAGCATTCTGGATCTGATTGAGCTGTCCGATCTGATAATTCTTATCTTCAAGCTTATAGGTATTGAAAATTAGAAAACCGATCAAAACGGTCAAGATCAAGAAGCTTGTTCCAAATGCCCAAGGATATAAATTTTTACCTGTGCTCTGCATGGGTTAAAAATAGCATCAATTTTTCGAATCAAGATATCTATTAGGCTTTTATTAGGCTTTCGTTAGGTTTCCATTAGGCTTAAATCACACAACGATGGCCTACCTTTACAGCATAAAAAAACTTAGTAAATTATGTTCAAAATTTCACGTGCTCTACTTTACTGCCTATCTTTTATTTTACTGGGCAACACGCTATTTGCACAATCTGGATTTTCAAAGAAGATACTTGAGCAAAGCCAGCTCGACTTTGTCAACCTTGGATTCGGTATGTTTATCCATTATGGCATGCCGACGTTTATGGAACAAGATTGGTCTGATCCCAATGCCGCACTTGAACTGTTCAAATCGCCAAAGCTCAATGCAGATCAATGGGCTAAAGCGGCCAAAGCGGCCAATATGAGCTATGGTTGCCTAACCACCAAACATCACAGTGGCTTCCCGATCTGGAATACCAAAACAACAGATTATAATGTGATGAATACGCCTTTACATCGTGATGTTGTTAAAGAATTTACGGATGCTTTCCGCAAAAATGGTTTGCGTGTTATGCTGTATTACTCCATTTTGGATATGCATCAGGGTATACGTCCACATAATATTACCAAAGCGCACATCAAATTGATCAAAGATCAGCTGACAGAATTGCTGACTCAATATGGCGAAATCGACGCCTTGGTCATTGACGGATGGGATGCCCCTTGGTCGCGTATTTCGTACGATGATGTTCCTTTCGACGACATCTATTATCTTGTCAAATCACTTCAGCAGAAATGTTTGTTGATGGATCTCAATTCGGCAAAATACCCTGGTGATGCGTTGTTTTACACCGATATTAAATCTTATGAACAAGGTGCTGGTCAATTTATTTCTAAGGAGCATAACAAACTTCCGGCAATGGCCTGTCTTCCCTTACAACAAAATTGGTTCTGGAAAACATCATTTCCGAATACCCCAGTTAAAAACGTCAATGAATTGGTCGAGAAATTTGTAATTCCGTACAACAACGCGTATTGCAACTTTATGCTCAATGTAGCACCAAATAGTGATGGTCTGATGGATCAAAATGCGCTTGATGCATTAAAGACAATCGGTACATTATACAAAAATAAACCCAACTACAGTTCATTACCAAGTTACCAGGCACCTATAGTAGACCACAATATAGCCAAACAAGTACCTTCATACAGTAGCTGGAGTGATGACATGAATATTATGGATTTCGCTAATGACGATAACTTTGGCAGCGCCTGGGTTTCCAATCCGGCAGTCAAAGGTGAAGTATGGTATGAATTGGATTTTGAACGTAGTAAACCCTTCAATAGTGTTGTTATTACCGAAGGTAAAGACAATCCTTCGCTGTACAACTTGTCTTATCTGAAAGATGGAAAATGGCATCCTCTCGCGGTTACAGCAGTACAGCAGGGCCGTATCAAGATCTTCCGCTTTGATGAAGTACTGGGGCAAAAATTACGCTTCAGCATCAAACCTGAAAAAGGCCATGCGGTCGTAAACGAAATCGGCGTTTACCAAGAAAGACGTTAACAAGCCAAAAAACTTTCATCACACAAAGCAATACACCCTTAGTAGTAAAAAGAGGCTCCTTGCAAATGCAAGGAGCCTCTTTTATTGGGACGAATAAATTAAATTCCTATTTACTCCAACCTGGGTTTTGTGTCAGATTTCCGTTCAGCACAATCGCTGCAGACGGAATTGGGTAAAGGTATTGCTTGTTATTGTCATCCCAAGTACGCTTCACAGCTTTAAACCATTCCAGGTGATTGTCCGAAGTCATTGTCTGGAAATTGGTACTTTTACCCCCTATAGCGACCTTGGCTACTCCCGCAGGAACAGTTATCGAAGGAGCTGATTTACTTCCATCATAAAACACGACATCTGGAGTTCCATTGTGGTCGATATCAATCAATTTATCTAAAGCAGGGATATAAATTCCCGTCCAAGGCAAATTCGCCATAAGCGGCCCAAGCTTCCATCGCTTCAAATCATTGAAACGAAAGCCCTCCAGAGCCAATTCCACCTGTCTTTCACGACGTATTTCTAAAAGTACGGGGCTATTGACTTCGGAGAAGAATGTATTTTTCAAGTAGGTATCCACTTTGGTCGGCAGTGTATTCGTTCCACCTGTTATTCCTGCCCTTGAACGTAATGCTCCAATAGTTTTCGACCAATCCGCATCATTGAACGTACCTAGTTCCTGTTTCGCTTCAGCATAGTTTAATAGTATTTCCGCATAACGCATTAAAGGAACTGCATTGGTATTGTAACCACCATTGTCGTAATAGGGATCGTCTAAAGTATACTTGATTGGTTGATACCCCGTGTAAGTAAAACTTGCAAAATTTGGAGGAGCAGGCTGTCCATTACGGGAATATCCTGGCGTCCGGATCAACTGCGCCAAGCGCAAGTCGCGATTTTGACATTCCTCATAGAATTCCTCTGTCTGAAAGTTCGGTCTATCCGTATAAGGAGTACCGTCAACATTCAAAAAACTATTGATAAAAGGCCTTACCAAACTTAAACGTGGACCGTAGGTCGCTGATGTCCACCACCAGTTGGCGTCGTTCAAAAGCGCAAGATCCTTACTAAAAGTTACGGCCAACATGACCTCTTTTGTCACTGGCGTATTACTGGTAAACAACTGTCGCTGTGATGTTTTAGGGTCTGCAGAGATATTAAGCCCATAAGGACCATTTTCCATTAAAATCTTGCCAGCGTCGACCGCCATCTGGAAGAATACTTCCGGCTGTGTAGCCAAATTGAGCTTTTGGTATTTACGAAATGTTCCTTCGAACAGCGCGATTCGGGTCTTCAAACCGAGTGCTGTCCATTTGTTAACCGTACTACCGTCGCCCGCCGTATTTGTGATATTGGCGTAGGCAAAGTCCAGATCTTCCATGATGTGCTTCATGACCACTTCGCGCGAATCCCGTGGTGCTTTAAGGATATCCGTTTCATCAACAGCCAAAGGGTGATCTACCCAAGGCACATCGCCAAAACGAACTACTTTCTCATAATAGAACCAAGCTCTGAAAAAGCGGGCTAAGCCGATATAGTTATTTTTGATGGCATCGCTCAATTTGGGACTATTACATTTAGCTATCAATTGGTTGATATTACGCAAGGTAGTCCAGGACCAGCCCGAACTGATCTCAGCACTGTAAGCACCGCCGACCATAAAATCATTGAGGCTATTTACGGCCGAATAGTCAGCCATAGCGTCACCTTTATAAGCGTCACTACCAGAGGTAATATTCCGATAGAATGAGTTGCTGTAATTTTTTAATCCACTTTCACTCCCGAAGATATCCTCCTCGGTGGCACCTGCCTTCGGCAGCTCGTTTAGTTCGCAGGAGGAGAACAAAAGCGCAACAATAGGTATATAAAATAATTTTTTCATGATAATAAAAAACTATAAGCCAATAGATAAATTAAAACTAACACTCTTCATAATCGGATAGTTAAATCCGTCGCCAGAACCCGTTCCGATCTCCGGATCAGATTTGCCTAGATTACCGACATCGAGATCCTTCGTTTTTTTGTAAAGAGGCGACCAGGTCCATAAGTTTTCACCCGAGAGTCCAGCCCGAAGACTACTGATTTTTAACCTGTTGGTTACAGATTTAGGAAAACTGTATCCGATCTGTATATTTTTCATCCGTATATAGGCAACGTTCTGCAGATATCTTGTCTGTGGCGTTGTTTTGATAGATTCATTGTACCCAGCATAGCGAGGAAAATAACCGTTTGGATTGTCTTCAGTCCAATAATTGTTGAGGTGCCATTCCGGCAAGTTGTTGTAAGGTCGGTTGTATTGTCCCCAAAAAATAGATTCATTGCTCGGGTACCAATTCTGCTTACCCACACCCTGGAAGAAAGACGAGAAGTAAATACCTTGCCAATCCAGATTAAGGTTAAAACTATAGATATATCGTGGATCGGCATTACCGATTACAGTTCTGTCACCATGGCTATAAATCGTATTATTTCCATAATCGATTACACCATCACCATTTAGATCCGCAAAACGCACGTCACCTGGATATATTGTACCATTGTTTGACGATTTGATCAATTTTTGTTTTGCAGCACCATCAATCTCCGCCTGATTCTGAAATAAACCCTGCGTTACATAGCCCCATATTTCGCCGATTCGCTGACCTTCATAATACGATCCATCTTTGATTAACCCCTCTTTATTTTCGTAACGGTCTATATTGGAACTATAATCAGCCAAAGTACCCCTTACGGACCAATTGAAAGGACTACCGTTCAGATCGAATCTATCCTTATAAGTCAGGCTCACTTCAAAACCTTTCGTGGTCATGTCAGCATAGTTTCCTTTCGGCGACTCCGCACCAAAGATGTCAGGCAAAGCTACACCTAAGGTATACATATTTAAGGTCTTGCGTTGATAGATATCGCCTGTAAAAGTCAGTTTTCCATTTAAAGACGATAGATCAAGACCTAAGTTTGCCGTGCGCGCTGTTTCCCAAGTTAAGTTATCCGGAATCACCTTAGGCACCGAGGTATACGCCGGCTTCTGTCCGTTCAATACCCGATCCATAATCTTGATCTCGTAAATATCCAAATAGGAATACGGATCGACATTACCATTACCCAATGAACCATAGGACGCTCTTAGCTTCAGATCAGAAAGTGCTCTTTTGTCCACCTGGAAGAATGGCTCTTCAGAAATGCGCCAGCCCACGGATGCGGAAGGAAACAGTCCCCATCGTTGGTTTGTCGGAAATTTAGACGAACCATCGTAGCGACCATTAAATTCAAAAAGGTAACGGTCCTTGAAAATATAATTGGCACGCATAAATACCCCGACATTACGGTACTTGTTATATCCCGCTGTCGCTGTGGTATTTTGCCCTACTGCCAGGTTGATATTTTCAACATCATCATTGAGTAGACCTGTTTTGGTAATATAGGTTGAATTATACGTACGCTGCTCATAATTGTATCCGAGCAAACCTTTAAAATAATGATCGCCTATTGTGCGTTCATATTCACTGTATAGATTTCCAAACAAGTAACGGTAGCGTTGGTCTACTTGATAAATATTGTCGTTCATACTTGTTTCCAACCGCAACATTTTTCCCTCCTGTGTGCTATACGGAACAGGCACACGGACTCTTACCGAATTAAAATCGCGATTTCTAAAAGTCAGATCCCCTTTAACGCGGAACGTATTGTTGAAAAACTTAGTCTCGAAAGAAGTTGTGTTGCGGAGATCCTGATTTGCCGTATTCGTACCATTCTTACCGTAGATAAAATCTCCTACCGTATAGGCTGCAGAGAAGCTCATAGATCCATCAGGATTAAAGATCGGCGAAGAAGGATGTCCCTCATCGGCAATATTGCGCCAGATATTTCCACCTTCACCAGCAGTCGATGGGTCCCTGTATTTGGCATAATTAAAATCGATGTTATTGCTTATCCGTAACCAGTCGGTGACCTGAAGTCCCGCTTTTGCACGTGTATTATAGGTCTTATATTTATCACTGTTGTAGCGGTACAGGCCATTGTAATCGTAAGCACGTCCAGAAATATAGTAATCCATTTTTTCTGAATTGCCACTGATGGACAGGTTGTGATCCTGGACAAACGTATTATCCTTGATCAACGTACCGTAATAATCTTCATTACCGTAGTATACATAATTACCTTTATCGTCGACAGTGACCTGTTCGGTAATGCCCTGTTCTTTTCTTCTCTTAAATTCTTCCAGCCAATCTGTTGTAAAGATCTGTGTTTTGTTGAGCTTGCTCGGAATCGAAGAATAATTGTTCCAGGCATTATAGGCTGTAAAGAAATGCGAAGCATATTCATAACCATCTGTCACGAATTTGGGCAACGTTACAGGTTTCTGAAAAGAGCCATTTCCCGAATAGTTGATGGAAGTTTTTCCGGACTTGGCACGTTTTGTTGTGACCAAAACTACCCCGAAGGTACCGCGGGAGCCGTAAATCGCAGATGAAGCAGCATCTTTGAGTGTAGTTACACTTTCTATATCATTGGGATTGATCGCCGAAAGATCACCCTCGACACCATCGATAAGCACAAGTGCACTTCCACCCTGGCCAATGGAAGTTGTCCCACGGATATTGAAACTTGGTGCCCGATTGGGCTTACCATCTGCTGGGGTTACATTCAAGTTAGGAATTACACCTTGGAGCATCTGGCTGGCATTGCCCAGTACGCGTCCCTCAAAAGCTTCTGATCCTACTTGGTCTACTGCACCTGTAAGATTCACTTTTTTCTGCGTACCATAACCGACCACCACAACTTCCTCCAGTTCGGTATCTTTGGATTCCATGATGATATCGATCTGCCCTCCCGTCACGCTGACGATCTTTTCACTGTAACCTATCCCTGTCAATTTGAGTCTTTGCCCTATAGTGGCTTCGATCGTGAACTGACCCGCTACATTCGTTGAGGTTGTTTTTTGGCTGGTTAAATTGGTAATGGTAATTCCGGACAAGGTTGTTCCGTTTTTGTCTTTTACCATCCCTTTCACGGTAGATTGAACTGCAACACTATGCGCTTCTTGATTCAATTTGACATAATCACGCTCTACATTAGCCCAAGTGGGGTATGAGAGACCTAATGCCATACTGATTAGTAATGTTTTTTGCATTTTTAGTCTGGTTTAGAATTTTGCATCAAAGTTGATGCTTTGACTTGGTTTATAATTTACCGTAATGTTAACAAATATTTAATTAATATCAACAACATTACTACCTAAACAGGTTTAGTATACCATTAAATAATCAAAATTTATCTTTTAGATAACATAAATCATAAAACAAGTCTTGATACACCTAAAAGTTAATCTATTCAATTCAAAAACCTAAAGTCCCATTTTCAGAATCCAGAAATACGCTAATTGACCACGAAGAGATTCAGCAATAGCTAATGTTTAGTACATTTTTTCTTTCCCTGTTTTTCTTGAACTAGTTCAATGAACAGCAAAATTAACCCGCCTAAATTTGGGTATACAACAAATGCTTGGGGCATCTCTAAAGGCTAATAGCAGCTCCAAAGCGGTGAATAGATCATTGACTTATCAGATTATTTTAACACGAAAAATAGATTAACGATATATCGTCAATTTCAAAAACCAGCAAAACACCATAGAAAACTAAAAATCAAAACAATAAGAAAAAAGGTAAAAAATTTGAATCTCAACAATTATCAAACAACAAAAAATACATATTTATGAAACCATCACTAGAACTATTGTCGCCAAGCAACCATGCACTTGTATTGATCGACTTCGAAGGCCAAATGGCATTTGCCACAAAAAGCATCACTATGGAAGAACTCCGTAATAATGTCGCCGTAATCTGTGGAGCTTCCAAGATTTTCAATGTGCCGACCCTCGTAACTACAGTCGCGGAAGAAAGCTTTTCAGGTCCTATTTTTCCGGAAATTGAGACATATTATCCACAAGCCAGTACAAATTATATCGACAGAACGAGTATGAATACCTGGGAAGATGAGGCCGCTTACCAAGCTATAACAGGCACAGGTAAGAAAAAATTGGTACTGGCTGGCCTATGGACGGGCGTATGTATCGTTGGACCAGCCTTGTCTGCACTCGCGGAGGGATATGAAGTTTATGTCATTGCCGATGCTTGTGGTGATGTAAGTCAGGAGGCACATGAGCGTGCTATGCAACGGATGATTCATATAGGTGTAAAACCGATCACGGCTGTACAATACCTTCTGGAACTACAACGCGACTGGGCCCGTCAGGAAACCTATGTCGCTGTAACAGACCTCATGAAAAAGCATGGTGGCAGTTATGGGTTAGGGATTCATTACGCCCACAATATGCTAAAACACGGTTAATTAAATTGTAAAAAAATATTCATTCAAAATCGTACCTCGTGCAACAGCAACAGACCATATTCAACTACATCCGTCAAGCGGCGATCGTATTGTCGATACTCAGCCTATTTCCGCATTTTCCCAAGGCTCAAACCTACAAATTAATGCGTTTCGAGGAAGATTACAGCGCCCTGGCAGACAGTACACGTCATGGTTATCAAAAGCTCAAATATAGCCCTTTAACTGCTGACGGTAAATTATGGCTTTCGATGGGTGGCGAGGCACGGTTGGAATATGTCGATTTTAACAATGAGGACTGGGGACGCGTAAAGCTTGGGCATAACAACTTTCTACTGCAACGTTATGGCTTTCATGCCGATCTACATTTCGGGACGCGTCTCCGTGTTTTCACTCAACTTCGCTCAGCCCTGCAGCATGGCCGCAAAAATGGATCACGCCAGATCGATGAAGACCAATTGAATGTACAGAACCTATTTGTAGATGGAACGCTGTTCAAACAAAATGATAAATCAGTAATAATTCGCCTTGGTAGGCAGGAGCTTGACTATGGTTCCGGCCGCTTAATCTCCGTAGGTGAAGGTCCAAATGCCAGAAGATATTTCACTGGAGCAAAACTAGCTTACAACAGCAGCAAAGTGAATATTGAAGCATTTGCCATGATGGCAGACACCATTAGACCGGGCATATTTGACAACAAACCATCCAAACAGGTCAACCTGTGGGGAGCTTACGGTAAATTTATCATTCCTCAACAGGCCAATCTCGACTTATATTACATTGGTATCTATCGGGACCGTTCTGTCTTCGAGGAGGGGATAGCACAGGAAACCCGCCATACCTTAGGAACCCGGATCTGGAAATATGGCGGTGGATTTATTTACAACCTGGAAGGCGCTTATCAATTTGGATCGTTTGGGCAAGGTAAGATATCAGCATGGACTGCTTCCGTCGATATCGGCTACCTCTTTGAAAATACGGTACTCAAGCCATCCATCAATCTACGTAACGACTATATTTCCGGGGACAAAAAGGCTGGAGATGGCAATCTGCAAACTTTCAACCCCATTTACCCCAAAGGCGGATACTTCGGTTTTAGTCCGCAGATCGGTCCTGTCAACTTGATTGACATTCACCCTTATGCCACGCTAGACCTTCTTTCCAAACTCAAGATGCAGGTTGACGTAGTTTTCAACTGGCGACATACGCTACAAGACGGTTTATACAGACCAAGCGGGTCTTTTAACCTGCCGGGATCTGCTTCGCGTAAACGCTATATCGGCACGGCTTATCTAGCCAACTTTACCTACGCCGCCAGTAAGCAACTTTCGCTGGTAACAGGTATTCAATATTTCAAAACCGGCGCTTTCATTGAAGACATCATTAGCACACCAAAAAATGGAATTTTCTTCAATAGCAGGATCGCCTTTAAATTCTAAAATCATGAAAACAATAAAGAGACTCTTTCAAAAGAAAACATGTCAATGGGCACTAATCGCGTTACTTGGCACCCTGGCGGTCACTCCGATACAATCCTATGCACAGGTAACAGCGGCAGCTCCTATTAAAACTACAGCAATAGGCACAAGTACCATCTGGGGAAATGTCGATGGACTTGCTATTGAAGGCCTCGTTCAAGGTCCTTCGGCTGCTGCAAGTGATCTGCAGGTGGCCTGTGTATTTGAATATACCGAAGGTGATATCTTCGTATCTCCGCCCGCTTTACCTCCCGCATTGAATGGACTTGTCCATTTGGATGAAGCTTTACATGGTACGTTAACTGAAATACGTAAAACAGGAAAATTTAAGGGGAATGCACTCGAAACCATCCTCTTAGCTCCAAGCCAAAAGGGTACACTCGGAAGTAAAAAACTATTGTTGATTGGGCTTGGCAAACGGGAGGACTTCCATGCTGAACTGATGAAGGATGTAGCGCATGTTGCCATGCGCGAAGCGCTTCGATTAGGCGTCAAAGATTTTAGTTTTGCGAGTGATCTCAAAGATGCAGGTGTAGATTCGCCGACTGCTCTGGTCGCAGAGAATGTTGTTCTCGGTTGTATCGATGCCTTCAGAACCCAAAAATGGTTGGGCGAAAAAAACTTGGATCAGCAACCGGTATTGAACAAGGTCACGTTATTAGCCGGACCAGCTTTCTTCGAAACAGCAGGCGAAGGCATTAAAAATGCGATTGCTTCCTTAAACAATTAAACAAACTAGATTATGAAAGCAGACCTTATTCTATATAACGGAAAGATAACCCATTTTGGCCAAAACCAGGAAGCTGTTACCGCTGTAGCGATCCAAGATGGTAAATTTGTTGCCATCGGTTCAGAAAGCGATGTCCTTAAGCTTGCCAGCACACAGACAAAATTGATTGACTTAGGCGGTAGACGTGTTGTACCGGGCATCAACGATTCGCATATCCACCTGATCCGTGGCGGGCTCAATTATAATCTTGAATTGCGCTGGGATGGTGTTCCATCATTGGCCGATGCACTACGTATGCTCAAAGAGCAAGTTGAACGTACGCCACATCCGCAGTGGGTTCGCGTAGTGGGCGGTTGGTCCGAGTTTCAATTTGCAGAACGTCGCATGCCAACTTTGGCTGAGATCAATGCCATAGCACCCGATACCCCAGTTTTTATCCTTCATCTCTATGACCGCGCACTGCTAAATGCTGCTGCATTACGTGCCGTAGGTTATACCAAAGACACACCTGCCCCCCCAGGAGGAACCATTGAACACGATAGCCATGGTAATCCTACAGGATTGCTGATTGCATCGCCCAATGCCATGATCTTATATTCAACCTTAGCAAAAGGCCCAACTTTACCTTACGAAGAGCAGATCAATTCGACCCGCCATTTCATGAAGGAATTGAATCGCTTTGGGATTACCAGCGTCATCGATGCCGGTGGAGGCTTTCAAAACTACCCCGATGACTACCAAGTCATCAGCGACTTACATCGTGAAGACCAGCTTACGGTACGTATCGCCTACAACCTCTTCACACAAAAGCCCAAGCACGAATACGAAGATTTCCAGCAATGGATAGACAGCGTTCCACTCCGTCAAGGAGACGATATGTATCGCCACAACGGCGCTGGCGAAATGCTTGTTTTTTCAGCAGCAGATTTTGAGGATTTTCTCCAACCAAGGCCCGATCTCGGTGAAAATATGGAAACCGAACTCGAAAAAGTTGTTCGTTTACTCGTGAGTAATCGATGGCCATTCAGATTACATGCCACATACAACGAAAGTATCAGCCGCTTTTTGGACGTATTCGAGAAAGTCAATCGCGACATTCCGTTTGATGGACTGGCCTGGATTTTCGACCATGCCGAAACAATCGACGAGCGTAATATCGAACGCACCAAAGCGCTAGGTGGTGGTATTGCCATCCAAAGCCGCATGGCCTATCAGGGTGAATATTTTGCAGATCGATATGGCATTACTGCGGCCGAACAAACACCTCCTGTCAAAAAAATGCTGGCCATGGAAATTCCTGTAGGAGGTGGTTCCGATGCAACACGCGTGAGTAGCTACAACCCCTGGGTGTCCATGTACTGGCTTACCGCAGGAAAAACTGTGGGTGGACTCCAAATATACCAAGATAGCAAGCTTGACCGCATGACAGCGCTACAGCTCTATACCAAAGGCAGTGCCTGGTTTTCACAAGAACAACAAAAAAAGGGAGATATTGCTGTGGGAATGCTAGCTGATTTAACGGTACTTAACAATGACTATTTTACAGTAGAAGATGAAGCTATTAAGGAGATCGAATCCGAGCTTACTGTCGTAGCGGGCAAAATTGTCTATGCGGAAGGTGATTTCAGTTCCTTCTCTCCCCCACCGATCCCCATTCTACCCGATTGGTCACCTGCAAAAAGCTACGGCGGTTACTACAGTGTTTCGAAAACAGCTCAAAAAAACAGTTCAACTGCATCAACAGCTCAAAGCAGCATTGTAAATTCCATCCACCTTTGTAGCGGCAGCTGTCAGGTACATGCACACGATCACAATCAAGCCCGAATGAGCAATATCGCGCTAAACAATTACGCTGCATTCTGGGGAGCGTTAGGCTGTTCATGTTTTGCATTTTAAGACACTGAAAAGATGGAAATACTTCAAAAACTTTTTTACACAGATCTGGGAAATACAGTCAACAATGGAGCTATATTGATCTTTCGGATCTTGTTAGCTTGGGAGTTGCTCACTGTTCACGGCCTCAAAAAAATACAAAAAGGCCCACAGGCTGAACCTGAACATATCCCGAATCCTTTGCAGCTGCCAGAAAAACTCAACGCCGCGGTGGCCCAGTTTGCGGACACCATTGTCCCTTTTTTTATTGCACTTGGCTTATTTGGAAGGTTGGCGCTATTACCGACAATAGGAGTTACGGCAGTTGGCTACTTTGTTGTCCATCGCCACGATTCGCGCGAAGTGCGCGATATTCCGTTTATGTACACGCTGTGCCTTTTGCTCCTCTTGCTCACTGGCCCAGGAACTTATTCAATCGATCATTACATTTATCAACTACTCACAAAATAAACATATGAAACCTCATATCGGAATACACGACAATCACCTAGCTGAATCGGCACACATTCTTTCTAAACTGTTAGCCGATGAATATCTGCTTTATACGAAAACAAGAAATGCACATTGGAACATCGAGGGAGCCGATTTTTATAACAAGCATCTCTTTTTTGAAGCGCAGTATAACGAACTCGACGAGCTGATTGACAGTCTTGCTGAACGCATCCGTACGCTAGGACACTATGCCCCTGCCAGCCTAAATCAGTTTCTGGCGCTGACGCAGTTAACCGAACAGAAAAGGTCAGGCAATGATAGTGCTGCTTATATCAAAGAATTATTAATGGACCACGAAAGCATTATTGTTTCATTGCGCGAAAACATAGACCATTTTGCCATAGCACTGAAGGACATTGGAACAAGCGACTACGCAACAGGACTTCTGGAAACCCACGAAAAAATGGCTTGGATGCTACGTGCGCATTTATCATAAAACCATGGAAAATCAAAACAAAGCACATCTAACGACACTTGTTCTCACCCTTGTTGGGGGCTATTGTGACACTGTTACCTTTGTCGCAGCTGACAAAATATTCTCGGCCCATGTGACCGGCAACTTTATCGTCTTCGCCTATCAGCTTATCAATGGCGGAGATATCACGGCCTGGATCAAATTGGCAACCTTCCCTGTATTTGTCACCGCAGTGATGGCAGGCGGATGGCTTACCTCACGCTCCCATAAGAAAAATACCGTCCTCTTTGTCGAAGCCCTATTACTTGTCATCGCAGGTCTGCTGGCTATTGTTCTTCCGGTAGAAGCCTCCAAAACCGTGATGTATAGCCTGGTTATGCTCGTCGTATTCGCTTTGGGCATGCAAAATGCATTCGGAAAACTATTTGCAAAAGCAACTCACGGACCAACAACCATGATGACGGGAAATGTGACCCAAGCATCACTAGACCTCTGTGTACTTATCGCCAATAAATTTAAAAATCCAGACACCAACGTCAGCTTTGGGAATCAGCTGATCACCTTATCCGGTTTTTTCATCGGATGTTTGGCAGGAGCCTATTTTGGTAAACAACTTGGATTAACTTCTATTATATTTGCAGGGATAGCGATGCTCGTCTGTTATTTCCTTTCGAAAGACAAGGATCAATAATTCGGATAAAAGCATAAAGCAAATAGAGCAAGCTACCGGTAGAAAGATAGCTTGCTCTATCTTATAACGTAAGTCACCTTAATGAGAATCTATCTAATACTTAGCTTTTTTATCCTTTCGATCTTTAATACATTCGGTCAGGACAACACGACTATTCATCGTCTGCTAGACAGCATATCGCATGAAAAGGATCCCGGACAGAAAGCTCGTATGCTTTATGATGCCGCTAAATGTTACCTGGAAAAACCAGGTGAATCAAAAAAAGACCTAGACAGTGCCTTATGGCTTAATAGGACATCCCAAAAACTGCACCTCTCGGCCAATCTGAAAACCGAAGCCGCGCTAAATATGCTTCTGGATGCCCGTATACAGGAGGAAATGGGTAAACCTGACCTTGCAAAAAGCCAGAAAAAGGCTAGTTTACTTTTTGCGAACACCCATCAGCTTGCTAAAGCCTCGGCCATGATTTACCTGTCTATGGCTAACGACATCAAAGATGTAGACTTTCATCAAAAGACCAGCTTATTCCAGCAAGCGTTAGAACAAGCCAAAAAGACAAGTGATAAATCACTTGAGCCCAAAATCCTGATGGAACAATCCAGCTTCCTTTCCAATTATGGGGACTATAAAGGCGCCATAGAAACGGCTCATCGTGCCGCCGTATTAAAAAAACAGACCGGCGATAAAAATATCAGCCAGGAGCTTGTGTCCGTTGCCGGTAATCTCCGCATGCTCCTGCGCCTCAAAGAAGCTTTAAAATATGCGCTCGAAGCTCGTCGGGTAGTGGAAAACGAAAACACAACGACAACCAAAGATGATTTAGCTGCCGTGTACAATATTGTGGGATTGATCTATTATGATCTCAAATCCAACAAAGAGGCTTTGGAAAATTACCAAAAGGCATTTGAAATCGCCAAAAGTAAAGGTGACAGATATGGCATCCATACCATCACACTCAACTTGGCAACGATCCTATCCCGTCTCAATCGCGTTTCAGATGCATTGGATCTGTTGAACAATGTCACCAAGGATTACGCTTCCGATATTTATACCATACGATATGCCTATCTGTATACCATGCTGTACACAAGAAATAAGGATACGAAAAAAGCTTATCCCTATTATCAGGAACTCTTAAGATATTACAAGGCTGGAAATATCACAGGACAGGAAAGGCATATCATGATGGTTGGCATAGCAAGTTATCTTTTTGCTGATGGACAGATCAAACAGATGTATCCCTACCTCGCGGAGATAGAAAGATCATTGACCAAAGAAAGCAGTCTGCTTCGTCTATCCGAATTGCGTAAACTCTATTACCTTGCCGATTCGGCCCGCGGTGATTTTAAATCCGCTTTCGCAAACTTTGCGGCTTTCAAAAGTATCAGCGATTCCATTAACAGTGTAGAGCGGGCAAAGGAGCTTACGGCCTTACAATTAGATTATGATACCGAAAAAAAAGACCATGATATCGTCCTCCTCAAGCAAAAAGGTCAGCTGCAAAAATCACTGCTTGAACGGGAGGCTATTATACGAAACGTGTTCATAGGCAGCTTTGTCGTACTGTTGATCTTCGCAGGCTTTTTGTATATCCAAAATGCCATTAAAAAAAGAAGTAATGCAAAACTAACGCTTAAACAGGAAGAAATCAATACCCAGAATGAAAAGCTAAAACAGCTGATCGCTGAAAAAGAATGGCTACTAAAAGAAATTCACCATCGCGTCAAAAACAACATGCAGATTATTATTAGTCTGCTCAATACACAATCGGCTTATCTTGAAAACGAAGATGCCATCAACGCAATTCAAAACAGTCAAAATCGGATGCATGCGATGTCTCTGATCCATCAAAAGCTGTATCAGACCGACAACCTCTCGCGCATTGACATGAAATGGTATATCCAGGAACTGACCGAATACCTCAAAGATAGCTTTCAATCCGAAAAATCAGTTAAATTTGAGATTCAGGTAGATCCGATTACACTCGATGTTGCACAGGCGGTCCCAGTTGGGCTTATTCTCAATGAAGCAATCAATAATGCAATCAAACATGCTTTTGCTCAAAGGGAGGGAACCGTTTTTATCAGCTTCAGGCGAATCAGAGCAACACCTTACGATCTATTGCTTAGCATTGCCGACAATGGTATCGGAATACAGAAAGATCTTAGTAGTAGTGATAGTGACTCTTTCGGCATGAATCTCATGCAAGGGCTAACTTCCCAGCTTGACGGGGAATTTAAACTGACATCTGACCAAGGTGTTTTCATTAGTATTCAATTTTCACAGAAAGAAGGCGAAATTTAAGACGAATTTTATGCAAAAAGGAAACAAGATCTTAATCGTAGAAGATGAATTTATCGTCGCTAATGATCTCAGGATGATCCTCAAAAAAAACGGTTATGAGGTCGTTGGTATAGCGTCTTCTGTGTCGCAGGCCAAGACAATTATCGCGACAACAAAACCGAATTGGGTACTACTCGATATCCTATTAAAGGGAAGTGAAACAGGTATCGACCTCGCTATTGAATTGAACAAGCTAGAGCTACCATTCCTATTTATATCGGCCAATACCAACCAAGGCATTTTAGAAGCGGTGAAAGAGACAAGGCCTTATGGTTTTTTGACAAAACCATTTCGCGAAAAGGATCTTTTCATTATGCTCGATATTGCCAATGAAAGGCTCAATTCAGAAAACAAAGCAGAGGATCCAAAAATTAAGTCCATTGAAAACAGAAGCTTAAAAGATCAGCTCATCGGTACAAGCCCAGCTCTTAATGATGTACTTTCACAGGTCGAATTGGTTGCTCCTACAGACACCTCCGTCCTGCTGCTCGGCGAAAGCGGCACAGGTAAAGAAAAAATTGCGCAGTCATTACATCAGCTATCGTTGCGCAAGCAGCAGCCTTTGGTTGTAGTCAATTGTGCTGCCATACCATTATCGCTAATGGAGTCTGAATTATTTGGTCATGAAAAAGGAGCCTTTACAGGGGCGCAAAATAGAAGAATTGGTAAATTTGAACTTGCCGACGGGGGAACTATTTTTTTGGACGAAATTGGTGAACTACCGTTAGAAGCGCAGACCAAATTACTGCGTGTGCTTCAGGAACAAGAAATCGACCGTGTAGGTGGAGAGCTGCCGGTCAAGATCAATGTACGTATTATCGCCGCGACTAACCGCAACCTGGAACAGGAGGTCGCCCTAGGCCACTTTAGACTGGACCTATATTATCGGCTCAACATCTTCCCAATTGCCATTCCCCCACTTCGAGAGCGACCTGGGGATATTGAGGTGCTAGCCAATTATTTTCTAGCCTTTTACGCCACTAAACTCAAGAAAAACGTCACGGCCTTTTCTGCCCATGCACTTGCCAATATGCAAGCTTATCCATGGCCGGGCAATATTCGGGAGATGCAGCATCTTATTGAAAGAACTGTACTGCTTGCAAAAGACCCTGTAATCAACGACATGGTATTTACTGAACACCTGGAAAGTAAAATCAAAATTTCAGATTTCTCATCTCAAAAATTAGCCTCCCTTGAAGAAATGGAACGAGAACATATTTTGCGTGTACTTGAATCATGTAAGGGCAAAATTTCCGGCCCAGGCGGCGCAACAGAAATCTTACAGATCAGTTCATCCAGTCTATATAACAAAATGAAAAAATTCGGAATTAAATCCGACTTTTATTGATAACAAGATAGCAAATGACCATCATGCAGCATACAGGCGTAGGATCAGATCCGCAAGCGATTTATAATCGCATTCAGCAACGCGAAATAGAGCAGCTTGCTCAAATGGCTATTCAGCAGAAAATAGCTCCTATTCATACCCTAGCCGCATTGGATTTGCTCCAAAACGAAATCCAAATCTTTTTGGGACAGAATTGGCTTTCGCTATTTATTGCGGATAATCGCGAAGTTAACTATAGCCTTCTTTTTCAATCCAAAAATAAGGCAAAAACAAGTGAGAACGAATCACGTAGCTGTAAAGACAAATTCTTTAAAGAATGTATCCTTTCCGCTGAACCCATCCTGTTCCGAGCCAGCGAAATTTTAAAAGCGGATAAATCTTTTCCGACAAACTTTGTCCACGCCATTCAAGAGGGAAATAAAGCAATTGTATCCAAAGCTTTTCGAGTACATGACCACTATTGGGCGATCTTAAGTCTAGGCTACAAAAGACTGGAAAAGATCGATCCTCAGCTTGAGTATCGCATAAAAAATTTTATCCCACAGCTTGGTATTACTGTCGGCAATATTCTGATGCACGAACGGTCGGCACATGCAGCCTTTACAAAACTGGCCAGTAGCCAAGCGCAGCTCACTGTACAGCCTCAGGGTCTCCAGCAGAACGAGGGTTATGGTCAGAAATCAGAGGCCCCAAAGCGCCAGATGATTGGCGAGAGTGAACTGATACAAGCCATAAAATCGCAGCTCAAAACAGTAGCACGCTCAGAAATGAACCTGCTTATTCAAGGTGAAAGCGGAACTGGCAAAGAAGTTGCAACCCAAATTGTACATCATTTTTCAACCAGATCGGACCGTCCCCTAATAAAAGTCAACTGTGCGGCTATTGCGCCCACATTGATCGAAAGTGAGCTTTTTGGACATGAAAAAGGTAGTTTCAGTGGTGCTGTAAAACGTAAAATCGGCAAGTTCGAACAGGCTCAGGGCGGAACACTTTTTTTGGACGAGATTGGAGATCTTCCGTTAACACTCCAGGCCAAACTTCTCCGTGTGTTACAAGAAAAAGAAATTGAGCGCGTGGGAGGAAATAAAAATATTCCTATCGATGTCCGTATAATCTGTGCCACACACAAGGACTTACAAACCGAAGTTAAGGCCGGCAACTTTCGAGCCGACCTATATTACCGAATCAGCGCATTTCCAGTTACCCTCCCATCCCTTCGTGAACGACGAGAAGATATTCCTCATTTAATCCAGCATTTCCTCCTAAAACATGCCGGAGAAAAACCACCTAAGCAAATCAGTAAAAAGGTTTTGCAACGCCTCCATTTACATTCCTGGCCTGGCAATATTCGCGAACTTGAACATGTTATTGCACGTTCGATTCTATTGACGGAAGATTCAACTATAAAAAAAATCGCACTATTGTCTGACGGTGATTTTGTAGGAGAAAGCAAGGTTCCGGATTTCCGTTTACAAACCTTGGCAAACTTTGAAAAAGAGTATATTCTTTGGGTATTGCACAACTGTAAAGCCCGTATTTCTGGCCCCAATGGGGCGGCGACCATACTCGGTATTCCAGCCACAACGCTTCAATCCAAGATGAAAAAGCTGGGCATTGGCAAGAAGTTTTCTTACTCCAAGGAATAAAACAAAAAAAGCCATTCCCGTTCATGGAAATGGCTTATACAACTATTTAAAAACTATTTTTAGATCAACAGAATCTTATTTTTGGATAAAATCCAAAATATCCTTATTAATGGTCTCCGCTTCTGTAGTAGGCATTCCATGTGGAAAACCGGGATAGGTAATTAAAGTACCATTTTGGACTAACTTAGCCGCTCTTCTACCCGTGATATCAATCGGTACGATCTGATCATCTTCACCATGCAATACTAAGACAGGGATCTCGACTTTTTTAAGTTCTTCTGTAAAATCAGTTTCAGAGAACGCTTTGATACAATCATAATGTGCCTTAATGCCGCCCATCATTCCTTGCCGCCACCAGTTGTCCATCACACCTTGTTGTACATTCGCTCCATCGCGGTTATAGCCATAAAAAGCGAGGGTAAAATCCTGAAAATACTGTTGTCTGCGTGTTGCAGTATTCAATCTTATTTCGTCAAAAACCTCCATTGGTACACCATCGGGGTTTGTAGCACTCTTAGCCATGGTCGGTGTAACCGCACTGATCAATACAGCTTTTGACACCCGAGAAGTACCGTGATTGGTTATGTAGCGAACGACCTCGCCACCACCTGTTGAGTGACCAATATGGATGGCATCTTTTAAATCCAATGCTTCTACCAATTGTGCAATATCCGACGCATAGGTATCCATCTCATTTCCCGTTGCCGTCTGTGTCGAGCGACCATGACCCCGGCGATCGTGTGCGATCACACGGTATCCTTTTTCGAGGAAGTACATCAACTGCGCGTCCCAATCGTCGCTGGATAAAGGCCAACCATGATGAAATACGATCGGTTGTCCTGTTCCCCAGTCCTTGTAATAAATTTCTGTTCCGTCTTGAACTTTGAATGTTGCCATGATGAATAGTTTAAGAATTTTATTGTTTACATGATATGTTAATTGGATTGCAATTCATAGTCCAACAAACATATACAACTGTATTTAAGTATATTAAAAAATTAAAAGTCAATTTAAAAACAACGATATTTCGTTATTTATACAACAGGTTCATTCGTTTTTACGATACGATCTATTATCCTGCAAGAGACTTCTCGTCGTGTGCTCACCTGTGTTTAAATAGTATTCATATATTCAGTTTTCACCTAATATTTGAACCAAATCTTCCGCTCCACCATCAAATTTCTGTCCATTAACAAAAAATGTCGGTGTCCCATTAACGCCGCTAAGCATACCACTTTCAAAATCGCCATCCACGCGATCCTGTAACGCCTCGTCCTGCGAATCAGATTTGAACTTCGACATGTCCAAATCCAGTTGCTCGGCGATATCCAGCAGCAATCTTTCACTCAGCAAGTTTTGGTTTTCAAAAATGGCATCATGCATCTCCCAAAATTTCCCTTGCAGTGCTGCAGCCTCCGCCGCCAGTGCTGCGGGTTTTGCATAGGGGTGCATCTCCGAAAGCGGAAAATTGCGGAATACAAACCTGATCTGGCTTCCCAGTTCGGCCATCATTTCTTTTATAATTGGATGAGCTGCACCACAATGCGGACATTGGTAATCCCCATATTCAAGAATGGTCAGATCGGCCTGGCCATTTCCCAATATATGGTCAGCAGTGCTGACCTTCGGTTTCAATGACATAATTATTTTGATTTAAGATTCTCCAATGCTTCGATGATACCGTCTGCACCCGGATTGACCGCCGTCGGAGACATATAACTCCAAGCAATAACACCCTCCTTATCAATCACGAAAAGTGCGCGCTTGCACTCACCTTCTTCTTCATCGTAAACACCATATTTCTTTGCTACCTCGCCTTTAGCTTCAAAATCGGCTAAAAGTGGAAAATGCAGCTTTCGGGATTGCGCAAAGGCCATATGGCACCATTTGCTGTCAACGGAAATACCCATAACCTCCGCATCATATTTCTTGAAATATTTGAGCATTTCATTATATAAGGCCATCTGATCGCTACATACCGGACTCCAATCTGCCGGATAAAATGCCAATATCACATTATGCCCTTTGAATTCAGATAATTTAATTTTTTGATCCGGTGTCGCATACAAAGTGAAATCTGGTGCAACATCATTTTTTTGTAACATACTAATATCTTTAAAGTGTAAGCAATATTGGCATTCCAGTCCGCCAGTTTAATATTTATAAATAGATCTGTACCACCATAGTATAAAGGTGTGAACAGTTAAATTTGTTTTATTTAGTTTCAGGTTTGATAAAGATCTGACTTTCCGGAAGTCCCTCACGGAATGAATTTCCGAACCAAAAACCATTTTAAGGTGTCTCTCTCATACATCATAAATCATTTATATTAAGAATTCCTTGAAAAGGCAGAAATTATCGTTCAACACAGCCAACTTTAGACTATTTATTTAACCATTTTCGAATCAGCTTAGTATATTCTGGCATGACAACATAGACCATCAAAAACACAATCGTACCAGAAATCAAGAGTGCATCCGAAAAGTGATTGAAGGATAAATTTAAGGCGCGCAATAATGGCACGAGTAACATGGGTATACAAATGGATAATGGATAAATAGCAGACCAAGTGACAAGATATTGTTTCCAGCGAGGAGGGATTTTTGCGCTATTCTCTGGGGCCTCAAAAAGAAAATCCAAACCCGACCGGATCTGATAGTGATCGTGGCGACGAAATAGTGGCTCAACCTTTTCAATCCAGCGCTTTCGCTCCGTCGATTCTAGCCACATTTTGAGATGGTCGACCGTGTCAAAACGAATAATGACCGTATATACAAAAGTCAATTGAGGAATAGGCTTTACGATCTGAAGATCAATAAAACCCTTTGCATGTCTAGTTAATGGCATAATCTCTTCAAGCCATTTTTCATATTCATAGATTTTATCATCCAGAATATGATGTGTGATTACAGCGGAAGCGCCTTGGTTTTCCATAGGATCAGATGAAATTAAAATGCACGTTTGTATTGCCAGGGTATTGCTATTTCCTCTCCGAGTATTTTTGCTGCATGTAAGGCAAAATAAGGATCCCGAAGGTGCTCACGAGCAATTAGTATAAGATCGGCCAAACCGTCGGTAATGATAGCATTGGCCTGCTCAGGTTCATTGATCATTCCTACAGCACCGACTAAAATCCCTGTATGATTTTTGATTGCCTCTGCAAAAGGAACTTGGTACCCCGGGAATACGCGATCTTTGCTTACGTTTGCAAATCCGCCGCCGGAGGCCGTAATCAGATCCACGCCATGTTGTTTCAGTACCTGGGCTAATATCAGGCTATCCTCCAAGGTCCAGGCATCGGCGGTATCAAGATAATCAACTGCAGATATGCGTACCAGCAGCGGCATTCCTTCAGGAATTACCCCTCGTACCAAGTCAACCGTTTCGATAAGGAACCGTATGCGATTAGATAGAGACCCACCATACTCATCCGCTCTTTTGTTAATAACAGCTGAATAAAATTGATGAAATAGATAACCGTGTCCCGCATGCAGCTCAATTGTATCGAATCCAGCACCGACAGCGCGAATTGCTGCTTCGACAAATTGTTGCTTTATTTCAGTGATCTCATCGCGTGTCAATGCCTTAGGAACGACTTGATTGATCATTGTCGCCGAGGATGATTTCAACTGCCATCCCCCTTCTGAAACAGCCAAAGGCAGCATCCGTTCCTTTGGGTGCTTTAGGCTTCCTTTTCCGCCCGCGTGCCATAACTGTATCCCTATTTTAGCGCCCTGTAGATGCACAAAATCTACAATAGCTTTCCAGCTTTCCTGCTGTACCGCATTCCAAATACCGACATCACTTAACGTCGCCATTCCTTGGGGCGAGACAGCAGTACATTCAGTGAGTATCAATCCTGCTCCACCAATCGCGCGGCTGCCCAAGTGGACAAGATGCCAATCTCCTGGTATACCTTCAGTCGCACTATACTGTTGCATAGGCGATACCACAATCCTGTTTTTTAAGGTAAGATCGCGTAGTCTTATTGTTGAAAATAAATTCATACTATTAGTTTTTTGGGTTCTTTTGCTCATAACTGATCTACTATTTTTTTTAAAATTATAGTTGTTAAGCAGGAAACTTTACCATTCATCGAGACGGTCGATCCTTTTTTCTGGGCAATCAGGCTATTGGTTTTCATAACATATTGATTTAATGAAAAAGCGCTATTAGTCTTCCTTCATTTAAAATTACCCAATATTTTTTTTTTGCTGTATAGATTTCGTCGAACCGGCAAATTCAGTCGTTGAAAGGATGATAATCCACGATCTGACTACAAGATCCGTTGATCTGCCTACATCCAAAATCGGTGGATTGGCCATCTTTGTGTCATCAATTTATTTAAAACAGAAACACATGAAATCACAAAAAGTATGGTTTGTCACTGGTGCCTCCAAAGGGCTTGGTCTCAACCTCGTTAAAGAGCTGCTCGCCCAAGATTATTCTGTTGTTGCCACATCACGAACAAAACAGGCGCTGGAAGATGAAATCGGCGATCAGGAAAATTTTCTGCCGCTTGAAGTGGACATTACCGATGACAAAGACGTTGCCCGGGCAGTACTCTCGGCCATTGATTATTTCGGAAAGATTGATGTATTGGTCAACAATGCCGGATATGGTCAGACCGGCACCCTAGAGGAGCTCAGTGATCGGGAAGCACGCCGCAACTTCGAAGTGAATGTCTTTGGATCACTTAATGCCATCAGGCATATCGCCCCCCATATGCGACGCCAACAAGCGGGACATATTTTCAATATAGCATCTATCGGCGGACTCGCAGGAAATTATCCAGCCTTTGGTGTTTATTGCTCCACCAAATTTGCTGTCGCAGGCTTTACCGAAGCCCTCGCTGTCGAAATGGAACCTTTTGGTGTACACACGACCTTGGTGTATCCCGGTTACTTCAGAACTGATTTTTTATCCGAGGGATCCTTACACACCGCAGCCAATCCAATCGCTGCGTACGTCACTGCCCGAGAAAACGAAGCTACCCATCTGCATCAGATCCATGGCAATCAGGCAAACGATCCCCACAAAGCAGCAACCTTATTAATTGAGTTAAGTACGCTCGCACAGCCCCCAGTTCATTTTTTAATGGGCGAAGATGCGTATGAGCTGGCAAAAAATAAGATCAATATGCTTATGACGGAGATCGAAAAATGGAAAAGCTATACAGTATCAACGGGTTTTGAATAATCCCAATAATTGGTTAACTCAGCATAAAAAGCTTCCAAGGAAATCTCACAATAATCAAATTAGAAATTCATTAAATTTACAAGATGGAGAATACATTTCGCTTTCATTCGCTTTCGGAATTCCACAGCTTTTGCGGACTACCTAAGCCCGAACATCCATTGATCAGCTTGGTTGATTATAGTCAAGTACATTACCCCATAAATGATAGCAAATTGAATTGGATACAACATTTTTATTCGATCGGTTTAAAGCGAAATGTAAATGCCCGGTTCAATTATGGACAGCAGCACTATGACTTCGACTCGGGCATACTCACCTTTATCTCGCCCCTACAATTTCTACAAGTGGAGATCAATCAGCAAGTACAGGCACAACCCAGCGGCTGGATCCTGTTGATCCATCCCGATTTTCTCTGGAATAGCGAACTTGCAAAACATATTCACTCGTACGATTTTTTCCAATATCAGGTCAATGAAGCGCTTTTTCTTTCGGACAAAGAAGAAGCCATCATTGTCGATATTCTGCAAAATATAGAAAAAGAGTATCAGTCCAATATCGATAAATTTAGCCGCGAACTCATTATCAAACAGATCGAGCGCTTGCTGATTTACGCCGAACGATTTTACGAACGTCAATTTATCACCCGCAAGCGATCGACCCAAGAGCTGGTCACCAAGTTTGAGCAGTTACTGTCAGCACAGTTTCAGCAACACATACTTGTGGAGCATGGCATACCGACAGTCAGCTTTTTGGCACAGCAACTCAATCTATCGCCAAACTACCTGGGCAGTTTACTGCGTATCTACACACAACAAAACACCCAGCAACATATTCAGCATAAAATGATTGAATATGCCAAATTAAGATTAAGCACGAGCTCCCTCTCCATCAGCGAGATCGCCTATGAACTGGGTTTTGAACATCCACAGTCATTCAGTAAAGTGTTCAAAAAGAATACCCAAAAAAGTCCCGTGGAATTTAGGCAGCAGTTTCAGTAGGTTATTTATCTTTACTCTGCGTAATATCCCGCTACCCCAATACCGATCGTCCAAAAGAACTTTGACTTTTTAAGGTCCTCCAGCAGCATATCCGCATTGTCTTCGTATTCGCCATCGGCTTTGATTTCCTCAATCTCCTCCTGAACATCCTCTTCAGTCATCTGTCTCCAGACGCCCACAGAGCTATTTAAAAATGTATAGCAATATCCCGCTTCGGCATCATCAACCTCACCCTGATTTTTATCCGTTAAGAGATTGACCAGTTCAGCTGCTTCGACCTGAAATGGATTAACACCATACATATTGATTTCAGTTTTTTCTGGATAGGGTCCATTGATGCTTTCTATAAATTCCAATGTTCCCTGATCATTAAAATCAAGTCTCAATTCGAGTTCATCATAATAATATTGGTCGTCCAGCGCATCTGAAGGAGCACCAAGCACACCTTGAACTTCAGCACGGCCCGCACCAAGATTAACTTGACCAATACCTTCAATTTGAATCCCAAAAAGTGGGATTAGTTCGATCTTTTTCATGCGTATTCAGTAAATTACAAAAAGGATACCTGCATAAATAACACGTGAACATCCGCTATCGTTTTATCCAATTATGAACATAGCTATAGCTTTATGCTGACATAAATTTAAACTAATTCCCATTAAATAATTATTAACATTTTCAACTTTTCTTACTATACTAAGCGCACATGATAATTCGCATACTCAGGCAATTATGACTAACTTTATGAATGCATCAAAAATCCACCATTATGCAACAGACACTAGCCACATTAGACAGTTATATCCAAAATCTAAGACCTGAGCTGTATATCGATCTACAGTCCTCGTTATCGGCAGAAGAGTTTAGGGACCTTGAACAGCAATATGATATGGAGATACCTCAGAATCTTAAAGCGCTCTATCGCTGGAAAAATGGGCAACGCACAACAAGTTATGAAGTCTTTGTGAACAATTCGACTTTCATCCCACTAGGAGAAGCGCTGGATACAGCGCAGGAACTGACCAATATGATTGGTATGGACTTTGAAATCGAAAACTGGTGGAATGAGTATTTTTTTAGCCTAGATAACACCGGCGAATATCCCAAACGTTTTAAGGTGGGCTAACAGAAACTCATCGCCCTCATTTTTTTCTCTCGATGAATTTTTGAATTACACTCCTGTCGTTAAACATTACTTTTTTCACATAGTAACCTTTTCCACTAGAAGCCAGAGCTGCCGAATCTGCCGAAATGTAATTACAAAAAAAAGAAATCAGTTCAGGAGAAGCCTCATACACCAAATAATTCAGTCTTAAAGTTTTATTATCTGGATTCAAACATAATTGACATAAGGATTTTTCATGATCAAAAAACTCAATCTCTAGATTCGAGCAATAGTTATGTTTATGCCCTATATCATTCTTTTCAGGTTTGTACCGCTTTAACTTATCTAATTCATCGAGAAGAATGTCCCATTTCGCTAATGGAAAGGTATCATTCTTGGCCGCAAAAAAATCAACCGCATGATGTTTATAAGAATCACTCAAGTATCTTTCTTGACTATACTGTTCATCAACGAATTCTCGACTGAACAAAATCCGTAATTCCTTTTCCCGCTGTTTCTCTTTGGAACCACAGGATAAAAACAGAGGCAACATGCAATAAAGAGTAACAAAAATTAAATAAGTTCTTTGATTCATAATACTATTGGTCTTTACACTAAATCGAAGAAAACAATACATGCTGGTTTCAAATAACCGCATCAACAAGATGCCGACATTATGGAGATGCAAAATTTCATCCAGTTCCACACATTAATAAGTTAAAATCAAAAGATATACTGTTTTTATAAAAGGTAAAATAGGAATTTAAACGAATAGATAATAACTTTGGACAGATAACACACCGTCCATTATACGAATCAGACTTTGATGAAATCGAAGAAAACAAATCCTTGCGATCACTCCTGCCTTATGTGCCGTTATGTCTTACAAGATTGGCTCGGACAGATCGACCTTCATCGGAAGAATATCAAATTAAAAAAAGGTGAACAGTTTATCTCCGAAGGAGAATCCGTTCGGGGAATTTATTTCATCCAGTCGGGACTTGTCAAAGTTCACCGTAATCTCGGGGATAAAGAAATCATTGTACGATTTGCAAAAAAAGGAGATATCGTTGGCCATCGAGGAATCAGTACCGAACAAACTGTCTACCCTATTTCTGCAACAACCCTGGAAGTGTCACAGCTCTGCTTCGTCGAAATGCCGTTCTTCCTATCCACGCTACGCATTAATCCTGAGCTGAGCTACAGGTTGATGTTGTTTTTTGCCGACGAACTACATCTTTCTGAACAAAAGATGACCCGACTGACACAGCTCGCTGTTAAAAATCGCCTTGCCTGGAGCCTATTGTTACTTCACCGTTTTTTCAGCGAGGGACATAAGGATGGATATATTGGGTTATCCCTAAGCAAAAAAGACTTAGCTTCCTACGTAGGCGCTACGTACGAGACCGTATATCGTACGCTGAGCGAACTTATCGAATTAGGAGCCATCATAATGGACAAAAAAGATATTTTTATTAAAAACCTCCAGCTTTTACAGGATCTATCAGAAGAAAACAATGGGGAGTTAAACTAGCTAGAAAAGCCAACGACTCCCCAAATCATATATTCCCTTAAAAATACATCACCTTAAAATTTAAAGCCCATACCGACTCCCAATCTCCATTTACCATCAGCAGCACTCGTTTTTGCGGTATAGAATGCTGGCAGCTGAATGGCAATATGTCGGAATACAGCCGTTAAACCAAATCCCAGAGAGGGCGTGATCCAGGAGTTCTTTGGCTTCCCCGATTCAACCTTATCTTCTTTCAGTTTTAAGCTAGGTAATAGACCAAGCAACAGGCAGCTTTTGGGTGCGAATATGTATTTCACAGCTGGCCCGGTACAATTGAAGTAAACACCCCGATCGACGTAGCCCGCTACCGCAATGCCTTCAAACAAACTGCCTTTTATTATTTTTTCCTGACTATAAATTCTATCGCCAGCAATCAGCAACAAGATTAGCGTCAATAGTTTTTTCATTTGATCCATAAAAATTCAATTTTGTGAAGTTGATACCTTTTCTTTTTGATGATAAGTATAATAGATAGCCATCCCCGTAAATAGCAAACCGCCAACAATGTTTCCAGCGGTTACGATCAGCTGATTACAAAGCCACCAGTCGGAGATCGTCACTTTTGCACCAAACATCATCCCGGCAGGGATCACAAACATGTTAACAACAGCGTGCTCATAACCTAATGCAAAGAATATAAAGATCGGAATACCCGCAGCTAGAATTTTACCAAGGGTAGACTTAGAAGTCATGGACATCACCACGCCCATACAGACCATCCA
Organism: Sphingobacterium sp. 40-24; assembly: GCF_001899705.1. Taxonomy (NCBI): domain Bacteria; kingdom Pseudomonadati; phylum Bacteroidota; class Sphingobacteriia; order Sphingobacteriales; family Sphingobacteriaceae; genus Sphingobacterium; species Sphingobacterium sp. 40-24. The sequence goes on from NZ_MKWH01000040.1 coordinate 38,807, forward strand.
ATTACACAGAATAGCTTTGACAAAAGCCGAAAACAAACCGGCCACACCATGGCTGCTGTATCCAAGGGTTTTCTTTTCACTGATCAGAATTAGGCTCTGTTCGATATTTCCGAGCTGGCTCGACTGCCCGGTCTCTGTGCTAGCCGCCCAGAACAAAATCGCAAAGAGCACACTGCCCAACAAGTTGCCCAGAAAAACCCAGAAAAGATTATTGGCCATCGCCTTAAAATTGATCTTACCTTCAAACCAGGCTAAAGGCACCAGCGAAAAGCTTCCCGTCACCAGCTCCAGACCAAGGATAACGATAATGACAAAACCCACCGGAAAAACAAATGCACCGACTAAGCTCAGTCCCGTCTGGGAAGTCGCCAATAGTGCGAGTGTGACAGAAATTGCCAATAAGGCTCCTGACAATGCTCCCCGTATCAATAGATCTTTGATTGGAAGCGTAGATTTGTAGATTGCGGTATTCATCATTGCACCAGCAACCTCTTTTGGGCTAATATAATCCATGGTATTTTTGTTTTAAAAGGTTTTAGATTCAGTTATTTATTAGCTTAGCTAAGCAGTCATTCCGATAAAAACACTTCCGTTTTCAACCTTCACCGGATACGTTTTAATCGCGCATTCGTCACCCGAAAGACATTCACCTGTGTCCAGGGCAAAGGTTTTTTTATGGAAAGGACAAGCAACTTTAGGCGTCTCACCCAAACAGCCCAACATCCCGCGGCTTAAAATCATCTGCCGTTTGTGCGGACATTCATTCTGCGTGGCATACCACTCATTGCGACGGGCAAAATAAAACAAGGCCACCTGTTCGTTATTCAATTTAAGACAGACTCCGCCGTTTTCAATGGCATCTTCAATCCGGCAAGCCTTCAGCCACTGCATGTCAATTTGCATATTCATATGATTTCAATTAAAAGGTTTAGTGATTCTATATTTAATAAGTATTGATGTTCCAATCTGCAGCTTTCTTCTGTCCGCGAAAGCTTTCGAAGCGAACAGTTTCATCCTTCTCCTCTGGTGCATTTACAAAATGAACAAAGCGTTTACGAATTTCCGGATCCTCCACAGCGACTTTCCATTCACAGCGATAACTATCAACAAGCAGCTGCATATCCTGTTCCCAGGAATCACCCATCCCCAGACTATCCTGTACCACAACATTTCTTAGATAATCTATTCCGCCCTCCATTTTATTGAGCCAGGTAGCAGTCCGCGTTAACGGATCCGCGGTGCGGATATAAAACATCAAAAAACGGTCGATATAACGGATACAGGTTTCACTATCGATATCCGAGGCTAATAATAAGGCATGCTGCGGCTTACTTCCACCGTTGCCGCAAACATAAAGGTTCCAACCTTTTTCGGTTGCAATAATTCCAAAATCCTTACTCTGCGCTTCAGCACACTCGCGAATACAACCACTAACAGCCGACTTGATCTTATGCGGAGCACGTAGTCCACGATAGCGTTCCTCTATCCGTATCGCAAAAGAAACACTATCGTGCAACCCAAACCGACACCAGGTACTGCCTACACAGCTTTTAACAGTCCGTAGTGCCTTACCATAAGCATGTCCACTTTCAAAACCCGCAGCAATAAGTTCTTCCCAAATCAATGGCAGATCATTGAGATGTGCACCAAATAAGTCAATGCGCTGTCCACCCGTAATTTTTGTATATAACCTGTATTTCTTGGCCACCTCCCCAATAACGATCAGTTTATCCGGGGTAATTTCACCGCCTGGAATACGCGGAACCACCGAATATGTCCCACCCTTTTGTATATTAGCCAAATAACGGTCGTTACTATCCTGAGCCACATCATTACCCTTGCCAAGAATCATCTCGTTCCAAAGACTGGCAAGCAAGGAAGACACCAAAGGTTTACATACTTCGCAGCCATGGCCATGGCCCAGCGCATCCAATACATGATCATAACTTTTAAGCTCGTGGATCTTGATCAGATCATAAAGCTCCTGACGGCTCAAATTGAAATGTTCACAGATGGTACTCCGGATGTATTTCCCTTGCTGTTTCATGGTGTAATTAACAAGGTCCTTAATCATCGGCACACAGCCGCCGCATCCTGATCCGGCTTTGGTACATTTCTTTACGGCGTCCGCATTTTCACAATTTTTAGTTGCTACAGCATCACAAATCTGTGCTTTAGAAACTCCTTCACAACTGCAGATTAGCGCCGCATCAGGAAGAGCCTCTAGACCAGAAGAAGCCGACCTGATGTCACGCTGTTGGTCGAAAAGGAGAAGTTCTGGATGTTCTGCTAATGCGAGGTCATTGTTAACCATCTGAAGCAACATGTTGTAACTTGTCGCTTCCCCGACAAGTATTCCGCCCAATAGCCGCGTTCCATCTGTACTGACGTTTAGTCGTTTATAAATACCCTTATTACGATCCTCCAATAAGATCGTTCGAGCATAAGGTTCACTGATAAAAGGATCTCCAAAACTAGCCACATCAACTCCCATCAGTTTCAGTTTAGTGCTCATATCAAACCCTATAAAAGATTTTTCTTCCCCTACGATTTGAGCTGCCGCAATTTCAGCCATCTCATACCCCGGCGCCACCAGACCATAAATCATATCATTCACCAAGGCGCATTCACCGATGGCATAAACTGAAGGGTCTGAGGTCTGCATCTGTGCATTCACCAAAATTCCACCCCGTTCACCGACAGCTAGGCCCGACTTCTTGGCGAGTTCGTCACGGGGACGTATACCAGCCGATATCACCAGCAGATCTGTCGCCATGGAGGTGCCGTCGTTAAAGGCGACTCCTGTGAGGCGATCATCACCCAGCAGTTGACTTGTGGATTTTTGCAATAAGCAACGCAAGCCCAATTCCGCGAGCTTATGCTGCAAAAGCACACTGGCACTATCGTCGATCTGGCGTGGCATCAGGCGGGGAGCAAATTCAATCACAGCAGTTTCTTTTAGGCCAAGATCTAGGAGAGCTTTAGCAGCTTCAAGACCCAAAAGTCCGCCCCCCATGACCGTACCAGTTTTGACCTTTGCCGCATAAGCCTTAATCAACTCCAAGTCTTCGATTGTACGGTAGAGAAACACCCCTTCTTTCTCAATCCCAGGAATAGGAGGAACAAAAGGGGCAGAACCTGTCGCAAAAACCAAATAGTCATAATTTAATGTAATCCCTTTTAGAGACTTCACTTCCTTTTTCAAGAGATTTATAGCAATAACAGGATCATCTAAATGGATTTTTACATTATTTTCTATATACCACTCATTTTTTAGCAAAAAAAGCTCATTAATGGACGAAACTTTGAAGTAATCTGTCAAATGAACACGATCATAAGCTCGAATTGACTCCTCTGCAAATACGGTTATATCTAGGTTATTAGATTTTTGCTTTAATTTTTCACAAATCTTATTACCAACCATACCATTTCCGATAATAACAACATTTTTTCTATCCATAATCATAATTTTTATTGAAAAAAATCAATTTACACTTTCAATAACACTAATTTATGGAATAAAAAATCAAAAAATCAAAATAAATATGATTTTTATAATATTTTTTCAACAATAAAACATAAAAATTAATACAAAACATGATTTTAGTCATATTTTTTAATACTTTTATATAAAATAAAAACAAAAAAAAAGATATAATGAAAGAAATAAAGAAAAAAACCTTATTTATTGTAGGTTCTGGACCAGGAGACCCCGAATTACTTACCATAAAAGCTTATAAAGCGATAGAAAATGCTGAAGTGATCCTATATGACAACCTAATTAATCAAGAAATCCTTCAAATAGCAGACAAAAACTGCTTAAAACACTATGTTGGCAAGCATCCTTATGGAAAATACGTTCCTCAGGAAGAAATAAATAAACTTATCCTACATTACTGCAGCAAATTCGACAGGGTGCTACGACTTAAAGGTGGTGATCCCTATCTTTTTGGCCGGGGTTTTGAAGAATGGCTTACCGTGCAAAACAGATCCATTGACATCACCTATATTCCGGGTATCAGCAGCATGCAAGGCGCAGGCCTCCATAATATTCCATTAACACATCGCAGTGTAAGTGAAGGCGTATGGGTATTGACAGGCATGAAGAAAGATGGAACCCTTTCATCCGATCTGCAACTAGCGGTTCAGAGCAGATCTACAGTAGTTATCTATATGGGTATGCGTAAGCTCGACGAAATTGCACGCACTTATGTGTTACACGGTAAAGGAGAAACAACAGCCGCGATTATACAGCACGCAAGCTTACCTCAACAAAGACAAGTGCATTGCAAAGTCAAAGATCTCGTAAAAATAAGCAAAGAGTATAACATGGGACATCCAGCCATCATTATCATAGGCGACGTCGTGAATCTACAACATACATTGACACTGGCTACCGAAAAAAGGCACATCATCTAACGCTATCTGCCCGTCATTCTGCCGGACACAACAATACCACTTCGCAGCAGCACGTAAACAGAAGAGCTTGCCGCAGGGATGATTATTCGCTGAATTCGACCACAATACAAGGCCAAAATAGTCAGACCGTCTATACAATCTGCAGATCCATATTTCTAAATGGATTCAATTCGGAATCATTGGAGTCCAGGTCGGTGATCAATGCCGTGAGCGAATCTATTGGACATACCCTAAACAGTTCCCCTTGATAAAGCTTATTCTGGCTGGCTAAGGCTATTGTTTTCTTTGCACATTGCACCATCATCTTTTTGGTTTCGCCATCTGCAACTGACGTTGCCGAAACACCGAGCTCAGGATCTACAGCACAAGTTCCCATAATAAAGATATCGGCGTTATATTTAGCAACTTCCATACAGGTTGTGATGCCTGAAGTTACCGCCAGATCGGGTTCAAAATTACCACCCAAAAAAATAAGTTCCACATTTTTGAACTTCTCGAGCAGCGGCACTATGGAAAAATTATTCGTAACCATCCGGATCCGGATATCCAATGGCATCGCATTCACTACGGCCCATGTCGTAGTGCCACCATCCACAAAAATGGTCATGCCATCTTTCAGAAATGGCTGTACCTTTAATGCAATAATATCTTTTTCTTTGGTCAGAAACGATTGCCTATCCTGGAAAGTCAACGGATCTTTTTCGCGAAGCATAGCCCCACCCCTGGTCTTGGAAAGCAACCCATTCCGATAGAGAAGATCTATGTCGCGACGGATGGTATCTTCCGATACCGCCAACAATACCGCCAGTTCTTCGAATTTCACCTTCCTCCGACTCGCTACTTCGCGGAGGATTACCTCAAAACGTTCTTCTTTTAACATGCTATTACTTCCTGATTTTATAGATAAGGGCTACCACTAGAAAAAGTAAAGCTATTGTTTCGAAAGCAATGATCAAAGAAAAATGCTGTGCAATAGCACCCAAAAGCGCCGGTCCTGCCAGCTGACCTGCATAGCCCATTGTTGAAATAACCGGAATGGCTACTGTCGGTGAAAGTCCTTCAATCCGTCCACCCTCGCTAAAAAATACTGGGACAATATTGGCAGCTCCCAGTCCCAACAGGACAAATCCGACAAGTGTAACCGAAAGCCAGGGACTAAATACCAGGATCAAGATACCTAATGACGCCAATAGGCTCCCACCGATCACCACCACTTTACTATTCAGCTTGCTTACTAATCGATCTCCCTGCAATCTCATCACCGCCATCGCCACGGAGAATGCCGCATATCCAATTCCCGTAAATTCCGGAGATACGCCTTTGTGGTCCCGCAAGAATATCGCACTCCAATCCAACATCGCTCCCTCCGACAGAAAGGCGATGAAACACATCAGCCCAAGTACCAGCACACTCCACCTGAGCCATTGAAATCTTTTTTTGGAAACCCGAGTCTCATCAATGTGGGAAAACTCGACAATGATTTCCTTTTCCTTATGGTAACCCAGCAGCTTTCGATATTGTAAGATCAATAGCAGTATTAAAAAGATAGCGATAGTAACTGCCGCATAAATCGGAATTAGCCCCATCTTTATCAGAAAACCCAAGCCGATCGACCCAAATAGGCCACCTACGCTGAACAGCCCATGTAAAGATGACATGATCGGTTTACCCATGGCATTCTGAACCTGCACACCATGTGCGTTCATAGCCACATCTATACTACCTATACTGCAGCCAAATATAAAAAGAACACAGGCCATCAAATAGCTATTTGTTACCGTCAACAGAACAGGGAGCACAACGGCAGCAATTATACCTGAGATCAAAATCACTTGTCTACTCCCAAGTTTCCCGATAAAAAAACCAGAGAGAGGCATCGTTAATAGTGCACCACCCCCCAAACACAGCAGTAAAAGCCCCAGTTCTCCATCGTTAAGACAAAGACGGTCCTTGGCGAAAGGTACCATCGGTGCCCAGCTTGATAGCGCGAGGCCACATACCAAAAACATAACCTGTGTCGCTGTTTTTGCCTTAATTATCGATTCGTTAATGATCGGTTCGTTCAACATCCTGACAAATTTTACATTGCAATATTATGCAAATTTGCATAATATTGCAATGTAATTAAATAAAAAGATTTACCATGCGAATAGAACACCTCGCCCTGTGGGTCGATGACCTCGAGAAAATACGTGCTTTTTACGCCAAATACTTTGGTACTGTTAGCGGAGAAAAATACCATAATCCAAACAAGGGGTTTTCATCCTACTTTCTTAAATTTCGCGAGTCAGACGCACGTTTAGAGATTATGAACCGTATTGATATCACTGTAGCAGCAGCTGACAGAAGCCTGAGCAAAGGTTATACCCATCTAGCCCTAAGCGTCGGTGGAAAAGATGCTGTCGATAAGTTGACCGAGCAATTACGGTCGGATGGATATATTATTGAAAGCGAACCCCGTACGACGGGCGATGGGTATTATGAAAGTGTCATACTTGATCCAGAGGGAAATCCAATAGAAATTGTAGCTTAAACGAAAAAAAATAAAGCATCTCGATGGTGCTCGAGATGCTTTACCTTAATCCGTATGAAAAGAAAGTCCAAAAGGCCTATTTAAGGGATTCAATTACGATTTTTTATAACAGGGTCGATCCAGTAGTAGTCGTGGTCGGTATGGGAAAAGAACTCCATGGGGGTGACGTGACAATCAATGGTGTCGCTGAGCCCATCGTCGGTATAACTGACTACCTCTTCGGAGGGAAGCACCATACCGCTCATAATGGAACCATAGTCCAGGCAATGAAGATCCGACATCAGTACATTGACATGATTCGATACGACCCATTGTTCCATTTCTTCCTTACTGACACGTTTTACACGATCGGCCAAAAAGCGAGCTTCCTCCAGCTCTTTTTCAACGCTGTCCGGAAAAAATAGTAGTAAAAATGCCTCATACTTTTCAACGTCTTTATTTCGAATTGCTTCATTCCGTAGAAACAGCTTCTCACCCATCTGCCCATACTGGTCGGCATATTTCTTCAGTTCCATCTGAGCCAGTTCCTGATCCGACCATTTTTGCAGCTCGGATAAGGCATACACCTCCGTACCTTGTCCGTCACAGCGGTTGAGGTATTCCCAGATATCGCCCTGCACGACTTTAGGTTTCTTCTGCTCCAGCACATTGTAGCCTTGGGCTATCCATGCGTCTATTTGTTCCCTTCTCATGTTCTGCTATTCTTTTAAAAAGAAACAACAGCGCAACTGCAATGGTTTGCTTTTTTCTATTTGAGATTCCGGGCTTTCAACTCCGCATCGACAGCCTTTTCATTTTTACCAAAATATTTATAGGCTAGGACCGCCAGAATCAGGGGAAAAATTGTCGGCCAGGTTATGCCTGCGACGAATACACTGTAGGCGGCTATCCCTAAACAAAAGCCAATGATCGATGCATTGATGATTTTCGTGGGTTTGGCTTTCTTCTTAAGAACCAACAACTCTTCATTACTGAGTTCATTTAATTTTTTTTCTTCCATCAGGTCTGTACTTTTATAGGTTAGTTATTTTGTATGTTGATGCGAATATAATTATTTAAATGGGCAATAAAAAAACAGAAAAGGTTGGAGATTAGCAAAAAGAATAGCGCAAAAAAATAAAAAAGGTCGGATGAAAATGGAACACCCGACCTTTTTAACTAAGTTACTCCTTACATGGATACCTATAGGACAACAGCCGCAGGCAGATGGTTTTTTTTTTTTCCAATTTGTATCAGCTTCTGATCAACCAGTTTTCACCCAATCAGCTCTTGCTTGTACTTTTCAATGCCCAGGCCACTAATAGGGGTTGAAAAAATAAACGGGCGAGCCGCTTTCCATCCGTATCCAATCCAAAGCCATCCCGATGGTCTGTATATTGGGCAATATTTCCGGGAAACACGGCTGCAAAAAATGCTGCTGCGATTTTTCCAACATTCGATCGCTGCTTGGCAGGTGCTAAAATCAGTGTAGCACCCAAAGCAATTTCCGCAAAACCTGAATATACAACTGTATCATCTTTGGAGATCGGAACCCAGTCTGGCACCTGAGCCTGAAATTCCTTACGGGCAAAGGTTAGATGTCCGATACCGGCAACAACCAAAAAAGCACCTAATCCAACCCGTGCAATCTTCTGCATATGTGATTTATCCATAGCTTTTTTATTCAAAGTACATCATTCGACGTAAAATTGTTTGATCTATTACAACGCGTCCATATCATAGCCTATGATGAGAAAGAACAGCAACGTATTACAAGTTTACTCAACGGGGCTGGCGTTATGCCCAATAACAAAAAACGGCCGATCTCCTCAGAGCAAGGCCGCTTTTTCAGATAGACAAATGGTACGTCACTGCATCCTGGCTCTTTCCTGTAGTGCAGATCGGTATCACTAACGGAACAACTGCCGGCACTCAAACGTTTTCGAAGAAATATAAGAACAGCTGCCTTTCTCAAATCCAGAACCTGAGCATATTTCCCTATATTTATACCCGTGCTCCTAGAGCTCCTGTTATGTCAATTTCTTTATACATCATCAAACAAGGTGGAAAATTTGCAGATAGCTTTACCTTACGATATTGAATCTCTTTTTCAGCAATACTACCGACAGCTTTGTCTCTTTGCAAACAATATCCTCCACGACGAAGCTTTGGCTGAAGATGTTGTTCAGAGCTTTTTCGCAGGGCTCTGCGAGGGCCGCAATACCCTACCCGATGATGAAAATACACGCCGAGGTTATCTCTTCATTGCCATCCGGAACAATTGCCTCAAACACATCCGCCGTGAAAAAATAAAAAGTAAATACGTCGACCAGCTCGACAAGGACATGATCGAAGAGCAGACCATCATGGATGCCATGATACAGGCCGAAGTCATCGACCAGCTCATGGAAGCCATCAACCAACTACCGCAGGGCTGCAGACAGGTATTGCATATGGCCGTCTTCGACAAACTCTCCAACGAAGAAATTGCGGGTAACCTGACCATCTCCATCAACACTGTTAAAAGTCAGAAAAAAAGAGCTATACAGCTTCTCAGATCACGTTTAGATGCACGAGCACTCCTCCTTTTATTATTTTTACTCACTGAATAACAAGGATTTATAATTTTTATTTTTTTTCCTTCCATCCTTTTACGCCCCCTATGGCTCTTCTCCTTATACAGCCAATTGAACAGCATGATGGATCACCAATTTATACTCGTCGATTTCTTAGTCAAGCACTTTAGCGGGACATTGAGCCAAGCAGATACGCAGGCTCTCCAAAAAATCTTTGAAGATGATCCGAGCCTACGTGAACAATGGGAACGATACACCAGCCAGGGGCTCAGATCTAGCGATGCGGAGTTCTGGAATAACCTTGACTTGGATCGCGCAAGAACGAAGATACTAAACTACACGTCGGCCGAACTAGCAAAACGACCATTACATACCGGCGGCATGCGCCAACTAAAGATCTATGCAGGTCTTGCAGCCAGCCTACTCATCTTTTTAGGTGTCGCATGGTTTCTAAACTCTGCTCCTCAGGACAAACAAATTGTCGCCGATCAAGTCTATCGGTATAACAACGATGTATTGCCAGGAGGACAGAAAGCCACTCTTACCCTCTCCAATGGTAAAACTGTAGCTCTTTCTGACGAGAAAACGACTATAGAGGAAACGCATGGCGAACAGCTTCGGATCGTAGATGGCCAGTTGCAGTACAAACCAAACAGCGGGCAGGCCGAACTTGCAAGCCTAAAAAACACGTTGAAAGTACCTGAATCGGGCTTTTACCGGATGATACTCCCCGATGGTACCAAAGTCTGGATAAATTCAGCTTCCGAACTGAGCTATCCTTTGGCCTTTGGTAAATCGACCCGCAATGTGGAACTACGGGGTGAGGCCTACTTTGAAGTGGCCCACGAAAAAAATCGTCCCTTCATCGTCAGCACAATCCACGGTGCTGTTAAAGTTTTAGGGACAACCTTTAATCTGACGGCCTACAGCAATGTGGCCTCCAATGTCACATTAATCAATGGCAGCATACAGCTGACCAATAAAAATAAAATGACCAAACAAATCGTACCTGGACAGAAAGTCGAATTCGACGGCAACGACATGCGCGTATCTCAGGCAAATATCGAAAAGGAAACCGCCTGGCAACATGGCTATTTCTATTTCGAACACGACCAGATTCAGGACATTATGGAACAGCTGGCACGCTGGTATGATATCCAGGTTATCTACAAAGGACCGATCAGTAAGAAAAAGTTTGGCGGAAGCATGAGCCGAAGTGTAAGCCTCGCCGAAGCCTTAGAACTCATTAAACGCGGGGCCGGCCTTGAATTTGAAATTGACAGAAAAACCGTCACCGTAAAGAATAAAAGCTAAAGAAGATAAACCAATTTTTAAAAACCAAAGGAGGACTAAAGATGATTTAAATATTTACCTACTCCAACAACCATTGCTATTACTCTATTCAGCAGTGCTTGAATAACATCTAGATGTGAATTAAACAAAAAACCAACCCTATTACTGAAAATATGAATTACTTTATCAAATGTAAAGATTACCTATTCGGGAACCGAATGGCTGAACCTAGCTTTGCACCCCTCGTTTCCAAAAAGGTGAAAGCCACCCTTTTCCTGGGTTTACTATTTACCTATGGTGTCTACGGCAAAACCGAAGCACAGCAGGTCACCTTACATATCAATAAGGGTAACCTAAAATCGGTTTTTACTGAAATCAAAAAACAGACCGGTTATCATTTCTTTTATGATGAAAGTCTCTTCAATGGCCTCAAACAGGTGAATGTCAATGTCTCCAACCAAAAGCTGGAAAGCGTGCTCAAAGAACTGTCAGATGAGCTCCCCTTACAGTTTGAGATGCACAAAAATCATATCATCGTCTTGCCGAGCGCTCCGAAAACTTCCCTTCAGCCCAAGCAACAACAGTATACGATAAATGGGCAATTGGTTTCCAAAAAAGACGGTAAACCCATCGAAAACGCAACGATCAGCATCAACGGCGGCAACAACAGGACCTCTTCCGATAGCAAAGGAAACTTTTCCCTGCAAACCGTCCAGGCGGAAGGTACGCTGACCATTTCGCACCTTTCCTTCAAAGCACAGACTGTGCGGTTTAACAGTGCAACAGCCAGTGCTTTGACAATAACCTTGGAAGAGAACGACAGTGCTTTGGAGGAAGTTGTTGTGGTCGGATTTGGTACCCAAAAGAAAGTCAATTTGACAGGAGCCATTTCCCACGTCGGTAAGGAAGCTTTTGAAAATCGGCCGGTTGCCAATATCGGACAGGCTTTACAGGGGCTTGTCCCCAATCTGAATATCACCTTCGGAAATGGTTCCCCAAACAGTACTCCGGGTTTTAACTTACGGGGTGGTACATCCATGAGTTACAATAGCAATACAGGTGTATTTGAATCCGTCAATGGTGATCCTTTGGTGATCATAGATGGAGTAGAAAGCTCTACCGGTGCCCTGAACCAGCTCAACCCGAATGACATCATGGATATGTCTTTTGTCAAAGATGCCTCTGCGGCAGCCATCTATGGTACCAAAGCAGCTTATGGTGTCATCTTGGTCCGTACTAAGCGAGGAGAGTTTAATCAAAGAGGCAAGATCGCCTATAACTTCGACTCCAACTTTGATACGCCATCTGGCCTGCCTGACATTTTAAACGCCTATGAAATCCAAAAATCGGGCATGGATCGGACCCTATGGACGAATGGCAAGCCAGGTACAGCAGATGAAAAAAAGCTGGAGATGATCCAAAAGTACATGGACAATCCCAGTCCCGAAAATGCATGGTATCAGGAAGGAAACAGCATTATTTGGGTCGCTAACGTTAACCCTTTTGAGGAAGCCGTCAAAAAATGGACGCCGATGCAAAAACATACGCTGAACTTGAGCGGTGGAGCCGAGTCCATCAACTACTATATCTCCGGGGGATTACAAAACCAATCGGGCATGTACAAGATCAACACCGATAAGTTGAAACGCTACAATGCGCTGATGAACATCAATGCCAAAGTAAATAACTGGTTCAGCGTTTTTGGTAAAATAGGTTTTGACCAGACAAATTTCAATAGTCCATATATCGTCGGCGGTAAGGGAAGCATCTGGTCGGCCATGATGGGTGAGACAAACAAAAACATCAATATGCCTATCCAAACGGGGCCAAATGATCCATTGCCCAATACCTATACTGACAACATCCTTGCCTGGTTAAGTTATGGTGCAAATAACCAATCGATGGATAGAAGAGTATCCTTGTTGATCTCCCCCGAATTCACCTTGATTCCGAATGCACTGAAATTAAAGGCCGACCTCAGTTATCAGCCCCAGTCTTATAGCTTGAGCCGATACAGCCCCAAATTCAACCAAGTCGTAGACTCCTGGCAATATACATCGCAGCAAGCCGAGGCGGCAGAAAACCGGGCCTATTTTGACAACAATAACACCAATAAATACCTGGTCAACATCTATGCAGATTATAAGAAGACCTGGGCAGAGAAACACAATTTTTCCACCGTAGTGGGTTACAATCAGGAACAGACAAAATTTAATCAGATCACCAATACATTCCGCAAACTGATTTCGCCCGATATACAGAACCCGGATGCAGCTGAGGATCCTTCTTTACATACAGTATCCAGAAATGCATACACCCTGGCTGGACGTGCCGTATTTGGCCGTGTGAACTACAACTTTGCTGAGAAGTATTTCTTTGAGAGTAACCTACGTTATGATGGAAGCGCCAAATTTACGGAGAAAGATCGATTTGTCACCTTCCCATCCTTCTCTGCCGGATGGCGGATATCGCAGGAGGATTTTATGGCCGGAACGAAGAACTGGCTCAACGAACTTAAACTGCGCGGAAGTTGGGGGAAATTAGGAAATCAGCCCTCATCCATCTATCCTTATCAGGCAACGATGAATACAGGCAAGGCTCCTTACTTAATCAACGGGCAGCAAATAGTCTATATCGACCCGCCGGGACTCGTATCCCCTTACCTCACATTTGAGAAAGCCAGAACCTGGAACGTCGGATTTGATGGAACATTTCTCAAAAACAGGCTCGATGTAACATTTGAATATTACAACAGAAAGACCACCGACATCCTCACCGATGGAAGTGCCTCATTTCCGACAACATTAGGGACGGCCGCACCGCTGGAAAACTCGGGTGTTTTGGAAACTAAAGGATTTGAACTTTCCTTCCTTTGGAAGCAAACCATCAATCCCGATCTACGATATCGCGTAGGTCTCAACCTGTCCGATTACCTGACCAAAGTACAGCATTACGCAGCCAACACCAGCATGATGATTACCAATTCTTCTGGCAGGGAGGTGATGTATGATGGTAAAACGATCGGCGAAATATGGGGTTACCGCACCGGTGGTATACTACAGGAAAGTGATTTTGCGGGACGAAACGAAAGCAATGGTAACTGGATCTACAATGGAGCTTATCAAGGCACCCTCTATCCGGGATATATCTGGTATCAGGATCTTGGCGGACCCGAGGGCATTCCAGATGGGAAAATAGATGCCGGACTGAACACCTTGGCAAATCCAGGCGACCGTGTCGTTATTGGAAATTCTACACCACGGTATCGATTTGGTATTACCGGAAACGTGCAATATAAACATTTCGATCTTGACTTCTTATTCCAAGGTGTGTTGAAACGTGATATCTGGGCCGGACTATCTTCCTATTGGGGCGGTGGCGCAGGCTCAAAATGGATGTATGAAAGATCTTGGACACCGGACCGCACAGATGCTGAGTTTCCAATGTACGGTTCCTCAGTCAATGTGCAGGACAGATACCTCATCAATGGGGCCTACCTGAGACTTAAACAGGCGGTATTGGGCTATACCCTACCGCAAGAGATGACCAAACGATTTGGTGTGGAGCGCCTGCGTTTCACGCTTGCCGGTTACAACATCTTTGAAATTACAAAAATACCAACAATTTTTGATGTCGATCAGATATCTGCCGACTATCCACAAAAAAGATCAATTGCTTTTGGAGCCCAAATTGTATTCTAACCATTACTACTATGAAAAAAAATATATTCAGATTGATCGTGATTGCAACAGCTTCCTCCCTTTTGCTGACGCAGTCCTGTAACGATAAATTTTTACAGCTAAGTCCCGAAACTGAACTATCGAACGACAACTCCTTACATACCGAAACAGAGCTGACATTATACCTCAATAATCTCTATAACCGCTATATTCTAGGGCATGGTTCGGGCTGGGCTGATGCTAAAGTCAACCCCAATGTTGTTGGCGGTAGCCATTTGTTGGCATCCGACTTTATGACTGACAATATGGTCCGCTACGGCAACATTAGTAGTATGATGGACAACACCTTTATTCCGCCCAATGCAGGTGGTTCAGTTGACTGGACATGGGAAAACCTGCGCTCCGTCAATTATTTCATCAAAAACTACCGCAATGCATTGCCAGCGGTGAATAATGATGCCACGCGATTGAACAAATATATTGGTGAAGCCTATTTCTTTAAGTCGATGGATTATTACCGCAAGCTTATGCTTTTCGGCGATGTGCCCTGGCTTTCAAGCGACCTCAACATCAACAGCGAGGAATTATACAAACCACGCGATAAACGAACGGTGGTTGCCGACTCGTTAATGAAGACCATCGATCTGGCTGTTGCTGGTCTAGAAGGTATTACTGGCCGTCCAGACGGACGTATCAATCAGGATATGGCGTTGTTTTTAAAAGCGCGAATTGGTCTTTTCGAAGGCTCGTTTAGGACCTATCACAACGAGCTGTCTCTACAAAGCACAGCAAAACCTTTTTTGGAAGCAGCTGTGAATGCTTGCGAAAAAATCATCGCATCAGGTCGCTATCAATTGTATGCTACGGGCGAAACTCCTTACTGGAAATTATTCACATTCAAGAAAGATCCAAATTCCGATGGCAATAAAGAGGCTATCTTAGCCCGTGTTTATGATGGTACTGTTGTCGGTCACGCAACGCAGCGTTATTGGGATCAGAACAACAGTATTTCTGGCGGACGACCAGCTGGCGGTGCAACACGAGGCCTGATCGATGAATATCTGTGTATTGACGGTAAACCGATCTATACGTCAGGATCCGCAGGCAGCTACACCGCCAACCCACTTTTCAAAGGCTATGATGGTCTATGGTCCGAACTCGAAAACCGCGATCCACGGCTAAAGCAGACCATTAATTATCCGGGGGAAAACCGGTCACTATTCAATAGGACTGACGGTACAACCAGTCTGGAGAAAAATGGCATCACCTATCCTCGATTATCGTATAATGTGAGCGGCGGCACAACTGTTACGGGTTATCTACCCATTAAGCATTGGATGGGTGACCGTACCGAAAACGAAGCGACAACAAACGGACAACAAACGGCCATTGAATTCCGATATGGAGAGGTATTGCTGATGTTAGCAGAAGCAAAAGCCATTTTAGGCACGCTGACACAGAATGACCTGGATCGGACGATCAATCTGTTACGCCAACGTGCAGGATTTGACTTTGCGAAATACCCGAGCAGCAAGCTCGAGCTTGGCAACCTTCCTGCTGATCCTAGGCTTGATGAGATCTATGCTGCAAAACTTGATTATTCCGTTAGCCCCATCATCCGTGAAATCAGACGCGAACGCCGTATTGAAATGGTGTTGGAAGACCGTCGTTACGAAGATTTGATGCGCTGGAAAGCGGGCAACCTGATGACAGTGCCCTTACGCGGCATGAAATTTACAGCTGAAAAAGGAAAATTGTACGATGGGACACATACCGCCAAACCTATTATCGCCCTAAAAGAAGAAGTCAATAAAGACATCTTTTTGGATAATAACGGGTTTATCATCGCTTATCCACGGAGTGCCAACATTACAAATGGTGTCGCCTTATGGGCAGACTACCGATACTACTGGCCGTTACCTTTATATGATCTCACGTTGGACGGTAATCAGCTGGTTCAGAATCCAGGATGGCTGGGCGCAAAATAATATGAATAAAAAAAAAATAACATCATGAAAATTAAAGTATATATCTACCTGTTGATTAGCCTCCTATGTGTAACTATGGGGTTGAACGCATGCAAAAAGGATCTGGGGCCTATTAAAGACAATTTAACTGTTCGGGAAGCTGTACTTTCTGGAGGTTTCATGCAGATTCCTGTTAAAATCGGAACGCCGCTTCAGATCAATCTGGCAGTCAATCCGGGAAACCGCAGCGTCACACAGGCGACCTATACCAACAAACATCCAGAAATTGCAACGTATAGCAATACGGGATTGGTTACCGGCTTAACCGTCGGCAAAGATACCGTCACCATACGATCTGGCGAACTGAATGTCTGGTATATAGTCAATGTAACCAAGTAATAGTCGGCATTCACCATGCTCGAAAAAATAATGGTAAGAGATGACCATTTGTTTATTTAGTGTTTAGTTTAGACTATCAGACAAACCCGTCTGGTAGTCTTCTTTTGACAAAATAACATCTATTCATTTTACCGTTTTTCAAATTATAAAAACGATTGACTTAATTGTAAACTGCAGTAAAACAAACCCAATTTCTTACTATAAGCTTGTATTTTGAATAATTATAAGCCACCAATATACATGAACAATTATAAATTATTTACTTCAAAAATTATGACACAACAAACAAGAAAATGGATGCAAATCCTGAAAGGACTTGCATTGTCCACCACAGTCCTATTCCTTTTTTTCGCGTGCTCCAAGCCCTTGGTAGAGCAAAATTCACCAGAAACACTACGATTAAAGGCGTCATCAAATGGCGTTATTGACACATCCCTGGCCAATCTCACCTTTGTGACTAATCCCGTAAATCTCAATATCGTCATGTTTCTCCCCACAGACAATCCAGCCTTACCCGGCTACAAAACACGGTTATCTCAACTATTTGTCCATTTCCAGGATTGGCTGCATAATGAGATGGCACGTTATGGTTACAGCAGTTATCTGGGGCTGGCAAAAGATTCTGCAGGCCTAGTTAACATCATTGAAATCCCTGCCGCAGGAGCTCAAGCGGACTACCCCTATAGCTCAGCCGTATCCGCTGGTAAAATTATAAATGAGATCAATACGTACAGAGCTGCCCATCCAAGCCAATTTTCATCCAATAATCACTATCTTGTGCTATTGCCTGCAAGAACAGATGGCGATAACAGCCAACCCTTCTATGGCTATGGAAAATACTGCTTTGCAGTAGATAATTCCTCCATGTCTGTCAATGGAATTCCAAACCCTAGCTCAAACTATCTCGGCGGCATGCTACATGAATTGGGCCATGGATTAAATTTGCCGCATAACCGCGCTAAATATGTCAGTGAAGAACCTACATTGGGCACATCACTGATGGGAAGCGGCAATGTGAGTTTTAGCAAGGGACAGCCTACTTTTCTAACAGGCTCCGATGCAGCAATTCTCAATAGAAATGAAGTTTTTCAACCTGCAGTAGCGACAGCTACCCCTTACCAAACACCTACATATTCTGTACAACCTCAATTTGCCATTGATAACAGTCAACAAAAAATCTTTATTACTGGAAATTATACGTCCAATTTGCCTGTGAGTGAGATATTGGTGTATATGGATCCCAATGTGAACAATGAAGGTACAGGAGCCAACAAAGATTACAATGCAGTTACCTGGAAATTTGCCCCCGTTTCCTCTGGTGTCATCCAAGGTACTATAGATCTCAATGAACTTTACTACAAAAGCAATACACCTTATGAGCTTAAGGTCAAATTATTATTGCAAAATGGCTACACAACATCCAATGTTTACGAATTCAACTATGTCAACGGGCTCATGACGACCAATCAAGATTCGGTGTATACCTATTCCAATGCGTCCTATGCCGGTGTGAAAGGAAGCTTTGGCAAAGGGCAATATACCACCGCAGATTTATTGGCCAAAGGGGTGACAGACAATAGCGTCTCCTCCATTAAAGTTGGTGCTAATGTTAAAGTGACGTTATACAATAACGATAATTTTACAGGCGACAGTCTTGTCGTCACATCATCGTCTTCTTATCTTTCGACTTTCAACGATAAGGTTTCATCCATGAAAGTACAAAACCGTTAAAAGATTTGGGAAATACAATGCATAAATTAATTTTAAGGAACGCAGGGCCATTGCTTGTCGTGCTATTAGCGTTGGTCGGGTTGAACCTGCAGGCGCAGCCCGCTCCCTGGTTCACCGACGGGAAATTCGGTCTGTTTCTACACTGGGGGCTCTATTCCCAGACCGCAGGCGACTGGGACGGCCATCCTACCAAAGGCGGCGAGCATTTTATGCTCTACGAACGCATACCCGTCAAGACCTATGCAAAGATTGCCGATCAGTTTAATCCAACGGGCTTTGATGCCGACCGTTGGGCTCAGATGGCCCACGATGCCGGCATGAAATACCTGGTGATCACAGCCAAGCACCACGATGGTTTTGCGGTGTACAATTCGGCCGTCAGCGACTATAACATCGTCAAGCGTACCCCTTGGGCAAAAGATCCAATGAAGGAGCTTGCTGCAGCCTGTAAGAAATATGGTCTGAAGCTCTGTTTCTACTATTCCCTTGGCCGCGACTGGGAAAACCCAGATGTGCCCACCAACTGGCCAGTTAAAGCTGGGCGCAGCAATACCTGGGATTATCCCGATGAAGATGCCAAAGACCTCAACAAATACGTTGAAAATAAGGTCAAACCGCAGCTGCGCGAATTGCTGACACAATATGGTCCTATCGGTATTATTTGGTTTGATACACCCGAGCTGATCACCAAAAAACAAAGTCAGGAAATCAAAGATCTGATTCATTCCATTCAGCCCGACTGTATTATCAACAGCCGGATAGGTAATGGACTTGGCGATTATGCCGTTGTTGAGCAGTCGCTGGTTTCTACTGCACGCAAGAACTGGGAAGCCTGCATCACGATGAGTGAAAACTGGGGTTACAATAGACATGACACCAAATGGAAAAGTCCGGAGCTGCTGGTCCGCAACCTTATTGAAGTCGTGAGCAAGGGGGGCAACCTGCTGCTCAATGTCGGCCCCAAAGGCGATGGTACCTGGCCAGTCGAAAGCCAGGAAAACCTACATACTATAGGAAGCTGGATGAAGACCAACGGCGAAGCGATTTACGGCACCACGGTCTGGGGTGGCGCCAAGGAAGCAGCACAAGCCATACAGACCGACAAAAAGATAGCCGAAAAGGAAAAAGCGGGCATGAAAGATGCCGTGAATGATGCAACGTCAAAAGAAATCGTATCAGACTATCGTTTTACGCAGAAAGGGAAAAGTGTTTATCTTTTTGTACGTAGTCCGTCAACCGCTACGATCGACATCCCGGAGCTTGCAAAAAGTGGCCGCGACATCAAAAGTTTAACGCTTCTCGGCAGTTCCTCAAAGGTGAAATGGACACAAAGAAGAGATACGCTACAACTGTCTTTACCCACTATCAAGAACCCAGAAATCCCGATTTACGTATACAAGATCGAAGCAAAGTAGCCGTTCCGGGATCTTACAGCCCTCAAATAGCTTATTAAGTAAAAACCAAAGGCAGCCATTCTTTAGGAGATTGGCTGCCTTTTTAACATGGTTGCAATTCGATAATGGTATGAAGCAAATTTATTGGATCACACCGCCCAATGTTGGATCGACACCCACTCTCGGGTTGCTCAAGCCTGATTTAAATGCACCGATGGCCTCCTGTCCATTGGTGAAACGCCAATCTGTTTCTTTATTAATATTAAACCATACGAAACTTCTTATTTTGGGAAACTGTGTTTCCAGCTGGGCAAACATTTCGTTAATCCAAGCTGCTTTATCGCCACCTGACGATGAACAGCCCATTTCAGCGATAAAAATCGGTTTGTTGGGGAACGTCGTCGTTAACTTATTATAAAGTGGGCCGAAAACCTGCGCAAAAGACTGCCAAGACGACCAGCTTTGGGAGGTCCCAAAATTGTAACCATCCATACCGATCAAATCCACATAGTCATCACCCGGATAGTAGGATTCTACCATTTGCGGATTTTTATTGCCATTGGCATTATTAGGTGCCCAGACCCAACGTGCATTTGTACCACCTGCCGCTCGAACCTTATCGTGCACATAGCGAAAGGCTTTGATGTACGTAGCAACGGGCACAACTTGATCATTCTGCATGCTCCAAGGGTACCAGTCACCATTAAATTCATGTGCAAAACGCAAGATCACTGGTTTACCAAATTTGGCCAACGCTTCTCCATAGCGTTTGATGTCATTATCGTATTTTCCTGACATCAGTGCATCGAGGCCCATCATAGGCTCCCATGTCACGTGCGGTACATAGCCCGCCGCAGAAGCTTCCTGGCAAAATGACAAAGGAAATTCGCGATTACCATCCGCAGTCCAGCCATTAAACATCATGGCCATACTCGGTTTCTTGCCAAATCCGTTGTAGAAAGACATCGGAGTTCCCGAATCATCAAAGAATCCCCAGTATAGCAAGCTAGCATCAGTTTTTTGACTTACTTCGAGCGTAACAACGCTCGATTTTCCACCAAAAGATAGGACAAAAGATGCTGTGCCAGCTTGTGCCGGAACTCCGCTAATTTTATACAACAATGAGCCATAGCCTTTTTCCAAACGCCCTTGCTGCAAAGTTGCTGTCAATCCCAACACACCCGTTGAAGCGATGGAAGTTCCATTTTCAAAGGCCGCCCCATTACCACCGGCATAGGGAAGATATACTTCTGCCTGGTAAGTAGCTCCTGCAACCGCAGTTTTTGATACTTGCATAAATGCTGCATCCAACGACTGGACCTCAGCAGTTCCGTTAATAATTTCCGCATTGTTTTTCGAGCAGCAGCATAGGTAAAAACAAAGTGTTATCAGCAATAAATATGATTTTTTAGCCATCATTATGATATAATTGTTATACGTTAATTTTTACTTTACAAATAGAATGTCATCAAAATAGATCGTTTCATCCTGCGGAACATTCCAGTTATTCAATCGCCAGCCGAATTTTCGGAAAGTCGTACCTTTGCTCCACATCGGCTTACCGGAACCTTTACCAATCGGAATTTTATAATATGTCCATTCTTTTGTCACAATGATCCCAACACCGGCGAAGTCGTTTCCATAACCATCAGGCATTCCGTCACCCATTAGGGCCATTTGTATACCTTCATTGCCAGCACCGGAAGTCGTCCCTTTGGCCCAAAAAGTAATATAATTATAGCCCTTATCTTCAAAGCCTACCGTATTGACCAATCCTCCTGGGGAGTAATTATTCGCTGCATATTTGAGGGCTAACGAAGAAGTTCCCCGCTTAGAAACGCTGGTGGATATCGACTGGGTAGAGCCATAATCATCACCATCTTTATTAGCCCCAATATTAGCCCCATAGGCATCGGTAAATACCTGCAGGGCAAGGTTTAAGTTGACCAGTTCAAAAGTACTTTTCGTCGTACCAAATGGCGTCATCAGGTCGATCGTTGAGCGCGAGATGCCATCCATCTCAGGCACCCTTACCTGTAGACTGTTGGCTGACTGACCAAGAATAGGGATCGCCGTTTCGCTGTTGGAAAACTTCAGCGCCGTGACTTTGTCGAGATTCTGTCCGGAGATGGTAATAGTATTTCCCGCTGTCACATTGATCTCCGATGTCGTATTTGCCGATGGGAATAAACCGGCAATATTGATATCCACCAAAGTTATCGCGCGTTTTTGATCCAGGCTAAACCGGCTTGGATTGGCAATCTGCACCGCAACAACCAAGTGCTTACCAAAGTTGGCCGGGTCCGTAATGACACTGTTGTCCACCTCGAGATAAAAGCTTGCAGATCCATTTTCCGGAACATCCAATTGCTTGGGCAGGCTGTAATTTGTTGCAGGCAGCGCTTTGTAATCTGGACCAAGGGTACCCTGTTTCAAAAGTTGATCCAAGGTATCTGTATTAACTTTAATATCCACACGATAGGCACCTTTTGCAGTCCCGGACAAGGAAGCGCCTAACATGATTTTTGTTTTATTCGATTTTTCATCAACGACATAGTTCATTCCCGTTGGGCTGATTCCATTGGATGATCCCGGAACGGGATAGATCGCATTTGATCCCATGGAAAAATTAACGCTCTGTGGCATATAAATGAGCGAATCGCCATAATCCTTAGCCGAATCATCCTTTTGACAGGCCATAAATGTCAGGGCCATAGCCCAGGCGATGAGCATCCCGTATATGCTATTTTTTTGATTGAGTATTTTCATCTGTTCATCATTAGTGACAAGTGACTCCAACCCTGATTTTCCAAGATTTGCTTCACTCCTCTTTTTATTTCTTCATCTTCTTTGAAGGTTCCGGCAACATTTAATCGCCGATTTTCACTCTTCTTTTTCCCGATTAGCGCCTGCTTTTACGTATCGCTATTTGCAAAATCCACCTGCGCAATTGCTCTTACCAGCCTGGGTTCTGAGCCAGTACACCACCGGTGATATGGATTTCAGCCTGCGGAAAAGGATAGAAATTCATTTTCGGCGCTATGAAAACCCGATTTTGAACCTGCCTCGTCCCATATTCCAACGCACCAGAAGCTGTTTTAGTGACCGTAACGCCATAGATCGGTTTGTTCAATACGTTGGCTGCATCGCCCCAACGGATCAGATCCCAATACCGGTGATTTTCAAAGGCCAGCTCCACCTGCCGTTCGTGTTTGATTGCTGTGCGCAAATCAGCTTTACCGCTAACCTGCACAGCAGGCATATTGACCCCCGGACGAGCACGCAGTTTGTTTATAGCCTCCCTGGCGCTAAGCCCCCAGCCATTGGCCTGGTCGGCTCCATAGGCTTCATTCATCGCCTCCGCATAAATCAACAGCAGGTCGCCATAGCGAAAAAGCGGCCAGTTGTGCGGATTGGTAGCGTTATTGACCAGATTGACGTTGTCATTTACAAACTTTTTCAGGTAATACCCTGTCCTACTGGCGTTGGTTCGTCTCCTATCGTCCGATCCACCAGCGGTCTGATCGATTGTACGGTTGTTCCAGTTGCTGCCATTGACCACGACCGAATAGCCCAAACGCGGATCCCGATTTTCATAAGGGTTACTTGCTGAATAGTTGTCCAGCTTTTCGTAGGCCGACACCAAATTCTCGCTTGGTGTGACTCCACTCAATCCTCCGGGTGTCGCAATCGGATAATTTGCACGTTCTAGATCGTTGCTAGCCGTGTAACGGATCGCCATAATTGTTTCAGCACTGTTTAGCGTATTGTTACCGAGAAAGTAATTTCTGTAGTTATTGTCAAGTGCGTTTCTTCCGCCCGCATCGTCCATGCGATCGGCAAACTGCAGTGCCTCCGCAGCGGCCTTTGCAGCACGCTGCCATTTGGCAATATCATTACCGGGATTATGCAGCGGGCTGGCGGCATAAAGCAATACACGCGCTTTCAGCATAAGCGCAGCGCCCTGATTAAAGCGGCCATCCAGATTCGTAAATTGCGAAGTTTTCCAGTTTGGTTGCAGGTCTTTTACATGGCTATCGACAGACGTCACGATATATTCGACGACCTCCTGAAACGAAGAAGCTGCAATAGCTGGCTTCTCATTCACATTGAACGTTTTGGTCAATAAAGGCACACCGCCATAACGCTTGATCAGCTCAAAATAATAGTAAGCCCGAAGCACATGAGCTTCAGCAATAGACCAACCCATGGAAGAGACATCGTTGAGATACTTGGTACGCGACTCCTGCGTGATGGTATCACGATTTACTGCCAATAGGGATTTGTAATCACCCCCTTTTTTGTCGAGATATTCCAAAAAATAATTTGCTGCATAAATGCCCGAATAATACATATTGTAGCGATCATCGGGGTTATTAAACGCACCCCAGTTGCCGTTATTAAACAGGTAAACATCTCCTGATGTATTGGTCTGCTGAGCTTCATCGGTAGCCGCAGCAAAAAGATTTCCGTCCAAGGCCGCAAATTCGTTGCGCTGGGACAGATAGGCATAGGGCGTATTGGCCAGCTGCATCAGACTTGTGTAGTTGCCATCGATATTATGCTCTGTAGGCTGCGTGTCGAGACGCGTATCCAAAAATGACTTCCCACAGCCTGAGAGACTAAGCGCTGCTATCGCAATCGCTATTTTAGTGGATATATGATCATGTAAATACATGGGATAAACAATTAAAAGGTAAACGAAATTCCTAGATTATAAGATTTCAGCGCCGGATAGCCCGCAGGTGTCTCCGGGTCCATTCTGTATTTCCGGTAGAGTGAAGACCAGACAAACGGATTGACGGCAGTCAGGAACACCCTGAACTTCTGCAGCTGCATTTTCTCCGATACAGCCGATGGTAAGGTATATCCGACCTGCAGCGATCTCAATTTGAGAAAGTCCGCATTTTTCATCCAGAAGGTTGAATTGGTATAGTTGTTCGCATTGCTCTGCGTTGTTAAACGCGGAAAAGTTGCGCTGTTGCGTGTATCAATGCCTTCCGTTGGATAATAAGCCCAAGCGTTTCCGGCAATGGGATAAATCGTTGTATTTCCCACAAAAGGAACGACCTGATTGTAGGTTGCACCCAATAGGTTAATATCCATACCCGCTGCCCCCTGAAATAAAGCAGACAGATCAATTCCCTTATAAGCTAGGCCAATGTTGAGTGCATAATACCATTTGGGATAGGCCGGCTTGCCAATAGCTGTTACGTCGCTCTGATCAACTAGTCCGTCCTGATCCAAATCTTTATATTTCAGATCCCCCGGCTGCACCGGACCAAAGCCCGGTTTGGCAAGTCCATTTTTCAAGCTTCCGTCGGCATTGAAATCCTCAAACTGGTAAAATCCGTCTGCCACCAGCCCCATAGGTGTACCGATAGCAAGGCCAGTGGTGTTGGAGAAGGCATTTTTATTGGGTATTTCGGCCTGATAAACGATCTTGTTCTTCGCATAGGTCGCCATCATGCCCACATTCAGCTGCATCGCTCCGATCTTTTCATGATAACTTAACCCCAGCTCGACACCTTGATTGTTCACCTTACCAATATTCTGAAGCGGCAACATATCTGCGCCTGTATAGCCCAGGTAGCCTGCAACAAGGTTGTTCCGCGTGATTATGCCCGATCTCCGATCATTAAACCAGGTCGCCTGAAATTCGATATTATCGACCAGGGTGAGATCCAGTCCCAGTTCGTATTTCATGCTTTGCTCAGCCGTAATATCCGGCGTAGCCAGCCGGCCTAATCCCAGTCCACCATTAAAAGACAGACTGTTGTTGCCCGTTACACTGCCAGGAAGGAAACGATAATACTGTTGATAAAGGTATCTACCCTGCAGTGTCTGGTCGTTACCAGTCTTTCCCGCTGCTAAGCGCAGCTTGGCATAGTTGATCACCGGATTATCTTTAAGGAAATCCTCTTCCGATAGTACCCAGCTCAAAGAAGCCGCAGGATACAGTTTCCAGCGATGTCCCGGTGCGTATGAATCCGATCCGCTGTATCCCCAGCCGAGTTCGGCAAAATATTTATCTTGATAAGCATAAGATGCCCTTCCAGAAAACTGCTGATAGTGGTAGGCAATTTTTGATGCATCCTCATTTGCATCGGGGATCATATCACTTGCGTAATAATTGACGACAGCGTTGATCCGATGCGTTCCAAACTGTCGTTTGTATCCGGCCGAGAGATTGGACTGCCGCCAGGTCAACTGCCCATAAGGGGTATTGCTTCCAAAAACAAGCGGTGTATTTTGATCGGCGGTCGCCTGTTTACCTTCGTAATAACGGGCATAGGTGGCAGCCTTATTCTGGATCACACGCGACCAGGTGTTAAAAGAAACCGCCTGTTCAAGGTATAATCCTTCCGTCAGGAAGCTCAGATCTTCGCGTAGGCTAAAGTTCCCTTGTAATGTACGGTCATGCGAGGCATACATGCCCAAGGCATTCAGTTCCGCAACTGGATTGTTTGGATAAAGTGCATTACCCGACCATTGTCCTGTCAGCGCATCGCGCACGGGATAAATATTATTTGGGTAAGTCGTCAGCCGCTTCCAAAAATTCTGTGCGTTGTCGTACGTGTTGTTGCTAAAGGGCTGGCTATAACTTTCGATGCGCCCGCCCAGATCAATCTTTCCTGTAAAGATTTTAAAGAATTTCAGGTCCACATTGGAGCGTAGGTTGTACCTTTTGAGGCCTGTATTTCGGCTTGCTTCAGCACCACTTGGAATATTGAAGAGGCCCGTTTGATCCATATAATCCAAGTATAGATTATATTTAGCCACCTCCTTCATTCCCCCCTGCATATTGACATAGGTATTGGTATACCGGCCGTTATCCCGCAGCGACTCGTTGAGCCAGTCTACATTGGTTCCGGTTCCATCCTTGTACTGCTGCAGGGCTTCATCGCTATAGGTCGGAGACCACTGAAAGCGGTTGCCATTGAGCGCATAGGCATCGTTACTGATCGCCTGATTGTACAGATTGGCGTACTGATAAGCGTCGTAAGGCTTTCTGATTTTTACGGCCTGCTGAATGCCAGACACTACCTGGGCATCAATACGGAAGGTATCAATATTGGCCCGTTTTGTCGTCACCCACAACACGCCATTAGCGCCTTTCATGCCAAATGTGGCTAAGCTGACAGGATCTTTCAAGATTGTCACACTTGCAATCTCACCTGCTGCAAGGTATTGAAAATAGAAAGACATATCCACTTGGAAGCCATCTACGTAACAGACCAGGGCAGCCTGATCGTAAGTTGCCCTTCCCCGCATCAATAACGTTGCCTGATCATATCCGGGCTGTCCATTGGTTTGCGTTACCATCAGTCCGTTCAGGCGTCCATAGAGGGTATTGGTCAAATTGGACGCAGGTATCTTTTCCAGTTCCTGTCCACGTACTGTGCCATAATTTTTCACCTTTTGACTGTCCGTAGAATCCGGAGCAATCCATTCGCCCGGCTGCTGCGCCTTCAGCGATGTGCTTCCCGACCAAACGGCAAAAAGTAAGGCGGTAGCCTTTTTTATCATTGAATAGGTATTCATAGTTTAAAGTCTTCTAATAGGGTCAGTCTTATCAATTAATAGCCCGGATTCTGGATCAGATAACCTTTGTTTACCTCAGCTTGGGGGAAAGGATTTAACAATTGCCTAGGATGCCAAAACCCATTATAACGTACCGCATTTCCAAAATTGGTATTTCCCGAAGGCAAAGCGTCACCACCATTATTAAAAACCAGAAAACGGATTGGTCCACCAATGATGCCTTTATCGATCTGACTATCCTTCCAATGTTTCAGGTCGTTAAATCGATATTTTTCCTGAATAAACTCGATAGCCCATTCCCGTTGGATAATTTTGCGCAGTTTATCTTTATTGGTCTCGGTGACAGCTGGCAGTCCGGCACGCTGATGGATTACGTTAAGGCGGCTGAGTGCTTCGACAGGTTGCCCCATTTCGTTATACGCTTCTGCCGAACTTAAATAATATGCCGCCAGACGGAAAATCGGAAAGTCGAACCATTCGCGACGTCCTGCTTTATAGTAAAACTTTGTCGGCTGCCCGGCACCGAAATGGTTGACATCCTTATAATGCTCGTTCATGTGCCAGATGGGATCGCCTGGATTATTGTCGGCCTGCATTTCCCAACCATTGAAATCAGCGCGCATACGTGGCTCCATCTGCTTAAATTTGGTGAGGTATTCCGAAAACGGTGCCGTTTGCCCGACCCCTGGCCAGCTCTGCTCGCTGCCGTCTTCCTTGTAATAGTTTTCCAGCATACTGCTCGATAGCACCGCCCCATTGGCCTGATAATGGTAGTTGACCACGTTAAAAATATTGTATGGACCAGCACCTCCAGACGATGGCACCTGCTGTTTAAATGCTAAGATCACTTCCCGGTTGCTCGGTGTGGAGGTGGCTGTACCATAGTCAGCCAGCGGATTTCCTGTGTTGATGATATGCAGTCCCCCCGCCCCTTCGGCTTCTTTGATCAGGGCTTCACTAGCCGCGAGCGCAACATTCCAACGTTGTGGATCATTGTTGCCAAAGCAAATCAGCGCATTATTAGCGCCCAGCTGTAGATAAGGTGTTGCATTGTTGAATAAAGGACGAGCCGCATAGAGCAAAGCTTTTGCTTTAATCGCTAGTGAAGCCGATTTGGTCATCCTGCCCAGCGAATTATCGGCCCAGCGTGAAGGCAAAATCGCCGCAGACTGATCACACCAGCTTACAATACTATCCAATACGTTTTTTATCGGAGCACGCTGGATGGCCAGTTCCTCCAGATTGTTTAAGGAAGTCAGTGGAAAACTTTTTGAGATTATCGGCACCCCGCCATACATGATAAACATTTGCGTATAGCGGTAAGCGACCAGCGCCTGCATTTCAGCTTGTACGATTTTCTTATCCGCATCGCTCATATCAGGCACGCGGCCAATATTCTCTTTTACCAGGTATGCTTTACGGATTGCCTGAAAGTTATCCGTGTAACCATCGTTGCCATAGCCGCCATTAGATCCCATGTCCTGACTATTGGAATTCGGCGTAAAGCCGCCGCCAAGAATAGATACCGCCGCCACGCTGCCAGGGATCTGCACCCAAAAAGCCTGACTGCCCGCCAGCTGATCATCGGTGCTCGGTGAATAATAACCGTTCCAATTCAGCCCCTGGCGCAAAGAAGCGAAGTAAGCGCCGGCAATTGCATTATAAGCGTTGGAAGACTGGTTAAAAACGGTGTCCACTGTTGGGCTTCCTCCCGGAGGAACCTGCAAAAAATCTTTTTGGCAAGATATACTGCTTCCCAGGATCACCATGGACACAGAAGCAAACAAAGCCTTTTGCCAATAGCGTTGTATTATATCGATCATATCTGAAAGTTTTAAAATGAAATGTTCACACCTAGGTTGTATGTTCTCACAAGCGGGAATATATAGCCATTGCTATTTTGACTGGTAGACTCGGGATCAATCCCTTTCACGAGTTTGGTCCAGGTCACTAAGTTATTGCCACTCGCGTAAATCCGCACCGAACTCAGTCCAACACGCTGCAATAGTTTGCTGTCGCGGACGGTATAGCCTACAGAAGCATTTTTTAAACGTAGAAAGTCTGTTGAGCGCAGCCAAAATGTACTCCGTACTTTCGAGGCTTGGGATACACCGTCAATAGCATTTAGTGCCGGGTAAAGGATCTCCTGTCCACTTTCATATTTTTCCTGCGTCCATCGACCATTATTGACTTCTTCGACGATGCGATTTCCACCGTAGTAGGTGTTACTGATATCGTAAGAGCCTTTTGCGGTACCGATAAATAGTGTATTTAAGTCCCAGCCCTTGTAGGTTACCCCCAAACGAAAGTTGTACGAGATCAGTGGAAACGAAGGATAGCCAATCGGTATCATATCGCTATTATCGATGATACCGTCACCATTGATATCTTTATAACGCAGGTCACCGACATCCACCAGATTGCTAAATGTATTGTAAGGACGGTTGGCCAATTCGGCAGCATTGTTGTAAAAACCATCAGCGACCAATCCTTTTGGCTGGCCGATCATATAACCCGTCTGGTTCATCCACGGGTAAGGGAAAGCAGCCTCGGCCATATAATCGATTTTATTGCGTGCGTAAGAGAAGTTTCCTTTCAGGAAGTAGGTAAAATCTTCGCTTAACTTATCGTCCCAGCCCAGTTCAAACTCCCAACCGCTGTTGCTTACGCGACCGACATTGGAAACCGGCGTACCGGCAACGCCCAGATTGGCCGGTATAATGCTCGGCTGAACGAGGATATCGGAACGTTTTTCGTTAAAATAAGTGCCTGAGAAAGACAATTTATCGCGAAAAAATTTCAGATCCAGCTGTACATTGCTCTTTTTTGCCCGTTCCCAGGTAACCACCGGATTGCCGACCGACGATTCAATAGCCCCCGGAATGTGTGGGTTGGTCGTCGATCCGTCTGTATTTCCAAAATAATAGCCATTGTTCTGATCCCCTAAATTCCATGAATTGGCCAAATAGAGGTAGCGCATAGCACCGATCTGATCATTGCCGACCTCACCATAGGAAGCTCTGATCTTGGCAAAGCTCAAAAAGGTATTGTCTCGCAAGAAAGACTCTTTGGAGATAATCCAGCCAGCAGAAAAGGCCGGAAAGAAACCAAAACGATTACCCGGAGCAAATTGTTCGGTCCCATTGTAGGCCATATTCACCTCGGCCAAATAGCGCTCAGCATAGTTATAGGTCGCCCGCCCAACTAAGCTCATTAAACCCGAAGGTGTATTAAAGGCCAAGTTGTTGTCAATATATTTATGGGCATTCGCCAATAGGAGTCCCGATATGTTATGTTTCCCAAAGTCGCGGTTGTAGTCTACACCAGCTTCATAATACATTTTCCGGAAACTGGAATTGAAAAGGTAATCGGTCAGGCTGTTGTCGGTACTGACCATGCCACCGATATAGACGATTTCCGTCGGATTTTGTGGATTGCGGTAAGCCGAATAGGTCGGTACGCCTGGCGTCACCGTATATCCTTTTGCGTAATTATCGTCATAGGCAACTGTAAAATGCGATTTGAGACCACGCGTAAGGTAGTCCATTTTATGCTTTAGCACCGTTTGCGCACTTAGGTTGGTCCCCTGTGTGACGCCGTAGCCGCGCGTCACAAGATTGAGCGGATTAATGACCTGGCTTGGAAAACCTCCATTTCCCCCTCTGACCGTCCCGATCGGATTCGTTGCGCTGCCGTCGGCTCCAAGAAAGTTCAATACGATGCGTCCATCAACGATTCCGGGCGATATAAAAGGTCCATGTTTGAGGTTGAGCAATATCGCCTGATAACGTGAAGCCAGATCGGAACCCTGTACGTTGCTAAAATTATCCGACTTGGGGTTGGCAATTTTATTCTTTAGGAACTGCCCGCTGATGTTGACGCTGATCTCCAGGTTTTTGACCACCTCAATATCGAAATTATTGCGGAAAGTATATCTAGAGAATTTCGGATCCACATCTGCTCCCGCTATTTTAGTATAGTTCAGAATGCTCGTCTGATCAAAATATCCTATCGAGCTAGCGTATTTAAATCGTTCGCTGCCCCCCGAGACATTTAGATTATATTGATTTTGACGGCCTGTGCCATTGAAGAGTTCTTTGTACCAATCGTGACTGGTGTAATACAGTGCCGGGCTGTTTTGCAGCTGTTGCTTCTGTTGCTCGTTGAGTGGCATGGCTTCAATTTCGGCTGCTGTATAATCGCGGTTGTTCTTAAATTTCCAAAGCTCGTCTTCCGAAAACAACATATTGTTGTACACTCCATTCCCCGATGCATCCAGTTTGCGGATCGATTCATTTCTGCTGGAAGCAAAGTCATGCGAATTCGTCATCCCCATGAGCGATGTAGCGCGTGTAAATCCCGTGTTGGCCGAAAAACTAAAAGCAGGTCTTCCCGAGCGGCCCCGCTTGGTGCTAACGATAATCACGCCATTAGCCCCACGGATACCATATACCGCTGTCGCCGAGGCATCCTTTAAGATACTGACGTTCTCAATATCATTTGCATCAATGGCATTTAACATGGTAAAGGGATTTTCGGCTGGTTGTTGCACACCATCAATAACAACGAGCGGATTGGCCCCATTCAACGTTGATATCCCGCGGATACGCAAGGTTGTCGCATTTTGCCCGGGTTCGCCACTGTTCTGTATCCCTGTTATACCAGGAGCCATACCAACCAGCATATTGCTGACATTGGCTACGGGAGTCTGCACTAGATCTTTCCCCGCTACCACACTGACAGAACCAGTTACGGTAGGCTGCTTCTGTCTACCGTAGCCGACAACCACCACCTGCTCCATCTGGATATTATCTTTATGCAACTGGATGTTAAGCACTTTCAAATCGCCCACCACCCTACGTTGGGGCAGGTATCCGACGAAAGTATAGATAAGCGTATCGGTGGGAAGAGCTTTTATCGAATAATCCCCCGTGGCATTGGTCAATGTCACATTATTCGAGTTTTTGACGCTGACATTAACGCCGGTCAATGGACGCCGCTGCTCATCCACCACATTTCCAGAAATGCGAGTTTGTGCGTGAGCCATGCAGGTGATTGACGCCATAAATATCCCTAAAAAGGCCACCTTTTTAGAAAAATGCACTGTCGAGCGTTCAAGACAGGTCGAATGACTGTCAGTGGACAAACAAATCATATTTATCAGTTCGTTTATAATTTAGAAATTATTTCCCTTACAGTAACCTGAGTGGTTAATCAAAAAATTGGTTACAGCATAGCATCAAAATTAAGATATTGGCTATGCCCAAAGGGTGAATTTTAGCAGAATATAGGGGGAAAAATGTTTCAATTTAGCCTTTTTAAAGCTTCTGACGGTGTTTTTCCTGATAGGCCGAGGGAGTAAGGCCAAATTCTTCGCGAAATACTTTGGTAAAATATTTGGGATCCGTAAAGCCGACCTGGTAAGCAATTTCAGCGATGGACCATTGTCCGGTTTCGAGCATATGCTGAGCCCGTTGCAAACGGATGCTTCGAATAAACTCCACGGGAGTCTTACCTGTCAGGTCAAAAATCCGGCGGTACAAGGTCGCCCTGCCTAAAGCAAACGCTTCCCCAAGTCCTTGTACTGAGAGGTTTGAATTGCCCATGTTGGCCTCGACATAGGTCAGCACTTTCGTGATCCATTCATTATCGAGGGAAGCCATATCCAGTTCGCTGGCAGCCACCGAGACCTGTTTTTGGTAGGTTTGCTTAAAACGGTCCTGTTGTGCCAGCAGGTTTTTCATTTTTGAGAGCAGCACTTCCATGCGAAAAGGCTTGGTAATATAATCGTTGGCACCCATTTCGAGGGCCTGCAACTGACGCTGTTCGGAATTTACCACCGTCAACAGGATAAAAGGAATAAAAGCTGTCCGTTTATCTTCCTTAATTTTCTGACAGAGCTCGGCACCATTCATTTCGGGCATATTGAGGTCGCTGACAACCAGATCCGGATGTTCGGCAAGCGCCTTCTGCCAACCTTCCTTTCCATTGCAGGCAACGATAACCTGAAAATAAGGCTGAAGAAATTCGCGCATATAATTGCGGTAATCCTCGTTATCTTCAACCAGTAATACCGTTTTGTGTAAGGAAAACGCTGTACCGGCCTCTCCAGTTAGCCCATTGTCTTGCAATGCTGTGGCATGTTCTTGTATGGCGTGTAAAGGCAGCCTCAGTACGAACGTACTCCCATGGCCGACTTCGCTTTCGACACGCAAGGTTCCATTGTGCAGCCTGGCAAACTCACGGCTGATGGCCAATCCAATGCCACTTCCCTGATTGATCATATTTTTGGGCAGTTCATTCTGAAAAAAGCGTTCAAAGACCTGTTCCAATCTGTCGGGGGCGATACCTATCCCAGTATCACTGACGCGAACTTCAAGCCTATCGCCGGCTGTGGTGTCGACGGACAAGAGCACCTTGCCACCTTCGGCTGTAAACTTGAAGGCATTTGTCAACAGGTTAAATAGGATCCGTTCCATTTTATCGGGATCCAGCGCTGCCCAAATCTCCTCGCCCGAAGTTTCGAAGGAGAACTGTACCTGTCGTTTTTCTGCGAGATCCAAAAACGACTCGTAGACTTCTTTACAAAACCCAAAAACCCGAAGGTCCTTTTTATGCAGATGTAGCTCACCAAGTTCCAGTTTACGAAAATCCAGCAGCTGGTCGACCAAATTGAGCAGACGCCGAGCATTTCGATGGATCAATCGGAACTGCCGATGCTCATTTTCCGGAAAAGGCTGATCCAGCAATTTTTCTACCGGCGTAAGAATCAAAGACAGCGGAGTTTTAAGCTCATGACTGACATTGGTAAAAAAGTGAATTTTCATCGCATCAAGCTCCTGTCTACGCAACTGTTCCTGTTCCTGTTGTTCCTGCCTAAATTTCAAGCGGGTACGGAGTATGATCCGATATCGCGCCCAGAGTAGCCCCAATATGATGACCAAGCCATAAAAAGCATATGCCCATGGACTTGCCCAAAAAGGAGGCATTATCTCAATTTCGAGTTTAGCATATACCGGATTTGCATCTCCGCTTTCTTCGGTACGCACCACAAGTGTATATTTGCCGGGTGCTAATCCTGTAAAACTTATCTTTCGGTTAGTGCCATCCACCGTAACCCACTGTTCGTGCAGCCCCTGCATCTGGTAACTGTAACTTATCTTTCCAGCATCGACAAAATTGAGTGCCGCAAATTGGATAGCAAATGCATTCTGATCATATTTTAAAGCAAGCTTAGTAGTCATTGAAATACTTGCTGACAGAATCAGGTTACCATTGTATCGTTCACCCGGACGTACGCTATTGTTAAACAGCTGTAGGTCTGTAAACAGCAACGGATAACGATGACCTTTAGATTTATCGTCCGGCGGAACGAACAGGTTAAACCCATTGCTTCCACCAAAGACCAATTCACCCGCCTTGGTGATAAATGCGGCATCGTCATTGAAGACATTTCCTTGAAGCCCGTCTGTCTCATCGTAATTACGAAAGGACAGTTGGAGACCACCTTTTAAATAAAGTGGCGAGATCTTGGACAAACCGTTGGGCGTACTCGCCCAAATATTGTTCTGACGATCTCTGATCAAACGCAAGATCGTCTGATGGGGCAACCCATCGGCTTTATGGTATTTGAAAAACTTTTTCTTTTCGGGATCATAAATCGATAGCCCATCCCGTGTTGCTATCCAGATAAATCCCTTTGCATCCTCGATGATATCCAAGACAGTAGTATTACACAGACTATTTTCTACACCCTGTTGGTAATTGAAATGCTGCAGGAATTTTCTATGCTGATCATACAATTCGATACCTGCCGAACCACCCACCCAGAGGTTCCCTTTATGGTCCTCCATGATCGCATTGACCGAAAAATTGAATGGATGTTTGTAGCGGTAATCCACAAAAGTATTCGTACGGCGGTCCAAAAGCTGCATTCCCTTATTTAATGTCCCCACCCATAAGCGTCTTTCACGATCCTCAAATATTTCCCATACATTATCCTCCGATAAGCTGCTGGAGACTTTACTGTCGTGCCGATAGTAAGTAAATCGCTGCCCGTCGTAGCTATTCAGCCCCCCAAAATAAGTACCTATCCATAGCTTGTTGTCACGGTCGACATACAAGCTCGCTATAATATTGCTCGAAGGTCCACTCCCATTCTCTGCCTGTAGATATGTTGTAAACGACTTTGCTGTCCGATCATAGTATAACAAGCCACGTCCATTGGTGCCGATCCACAGATTTCCACGTTTATCCTCGGCAAAGCAATTGACATCGTCAAAAGGTAAGCTTTTGGGATTGTTGGGATCGTGACGGTATTGCGGAAAAGACGACTTTATTTCACTATAAGAATTGATGCCCGCTTTGAAGGTCCCCATCCAAATCGTCCCCGAAGGATCTTTAAACAGCGACTGAATAGCATTTCCGGGCAACATATCCTTAAAACCAAAATCATTTGAAATATAACTGATCGCGCCCTTTTGTTTATCGACGAGGTTGATTCCGCCGTGATCAGTAGCAATCCAGACCTTTCCTTGATCGTCCTGTACGATGCCGTTGACAATATCATTATTCAGTTGGAATTGCCCCTGCTTTCGGTCGAGACTCAACCATTTGTTATCTTTAGACCGCAACCAGTATACCGCATTTGCTTTGCCAGGCACATAGATCCAGGCGTCATCCTGGGCATCCAAAAATAGCTGGTAGGCCTGCTCGGTATTGCTTGCGGGCACATGCAGGCGTCTGAGCAGTTTATTATCCGAATAACGTCGTATCTCGACTGTTCCATCCGCATACAACATCCAGCTATGCTGTTTCGAGTCAAATGCCAGGGATGATACCTCATTGCTATAAAGCGGTTCACGGTGGCTTTGCGTACTTAAGAATATGGATTTTTTCTCTTTGTTACTGTATTTATAAACCCCCTCGCCAGGATAGATAAACCAGAAATTCCCTAGGGGATCGGCGACAATGGTTTTAAACCATTCGTGCGGCAATCCGAGCTGGGTCAACCACCGCTTTGGTTTGGATTCAAATTGTTCGTTGAGAGGATTGTATCTATTCCAACCTTTGGGGGTATAGATCCACAGTGAATGGAGCGGTCCTTTAACTATTTTATCGATATAGTTATCATTGATACTGGTCGTATCCTTTTCATCATGTAAAAATACCTTAAAATCATAACCGTCGAAGCGATTCAGTCCCGAAGCCGTACCAAACCACAGGAATCCACTTTGATCTGTCGCGATAGCGATCACGCGGCTGTTGGATAGTCCGTTTTTGATCCCCCTGTTGTTGAAGAAATAGCTTGTTTCCTGTGCCGGGAGAGTAATACACAGCATGGTTATCACCAAAGAAAACAATAGACGACAATAAACCATCAAAAAAAGAGATCTTTTCAATTCAGCCAATACTTTTAAATAGGGGAAACGCTAATTACTTATTTTCCATATTAGGATTGTCAAAGATACGTTTATTCCGTTACATCGTATGAACTAAACTTTTTTCGGGCTACGTTTACACGCAATAATTTAGCAGAAAAAGTCAACCTATGACCTTTCAAAAAGTGTGCTACTTGGATCTTAATTGATCACATTGTTCGCCCTAAACTGAAACAGATCGAATTTTAGGAAAGAATGGACGAATCGTAAACCATCACTAGGCGGATATAAATTGGACGAATAATTGCTTAATTGAGATTTACATATTTGTATAAATAAAAAGCCGATCCACATGAAAAAATTTATTATCGTATTCAGTCTATCCTTACTTACGTTAACCGTTTCGGCACAGAAGAAAAAGAAGAAACAGGGTCCACCACCCGTGGTGAAACCTATCCCCGAGCCACCAAAGGTGATCGAACAGGCGGGTACTTCGGAAAGCATGCCTGCGGCTATGATATCCATGCCCATGCGGGCTGCTGATCAGGTGCGCATCAAAAAGACGGATGGGCAAGAACTCAATCTGGAGAACCTGGAGGAATTAGTAAACACAGACCTAGCTCAGGTAAAAACCTTATTCCTGGGTTCTTCCATCTCTGGAAAGAAGCTCAGCAGCGAAATCCTGCAAAAGATTATGGACGAAGGCAATCAAATGGAGTCACTGGAAATTAGCAATCTAGACATCAGCACATTTCCTGAAGTCACAGCCGCCCATCCTAAACTTAAAAAGATTGCGTTAAGCAGAAATAATCTCAGTGTACTTCCGGAAAGTATTTCCAATCTGACAGCGCTGGAAGAATTCGACTGCAATAATCCATTGAGGAGTCTGCCGGCATCCTTTG
Organism: Sphingobacterium sp. 40-24; assembly: GCF_001899705.1. Classification (NCBI taxonomy): domain Bacteria; kingdom Pseudomonadati; phylum Bacteroidota; class Sphingobacteriia; order Sphingobacteriales; family Sphingobacteriaceae; genus Sphingobacterium; species Sphingobacterium sp. 40-24. Next base: position 76,605 of record NZ_MKWH01000040.1, read on the forward strand.
CACAACTCAAAAACTTAAAACAGCTCGGGCTCAACGGGAATCTGTTCAGCACTTTTCCCAAAGAAATTTTTAGTTTGAACAAGCTGTCTTTCCTATACCTTTCGGGCAATTACAAAGGGGAGTCCAAGCTGACAGATATGCCCGATCTATTTGAGCAGTTGCCCGAACTAAAAGAACTCGGCATAGAACATGCGGGGCTATCGACACTGCCAAAATCTATTGCTACATTAAAAAAACTAGAAAAAGCCAATTTTTCTTTCAATCAATTTACAAGCTTCCCTGCCGCATTGTACAATAATCCCAAACTGGTGTTTGTACCATTTACAAATAATCCCCTGCAATGGGAACCGTTTTTGGCTTCTGTCAAAAAAATAAAATGGAGCGGTCTCTTCTTTTTGAACGATACAGGGCTTAGCAAAAAACAGTACGAGCAGGTACAGCAAATCCTGAGCAAGACGGATGTCTATTATGATGAGATGAATGATTAAACCCTTTTAAGTAAGCCCAAAAGATAATTTTTGGGCTTACTTACTAGTTTTCATATTCTTAATTCAGCGAAAATTTTGAAGAAGTGCGTTTTGAAAGATTAATTTCTAATTTCCCATAGTTTCCTTCATATGTGGGCGAATCAAAAGAAATTATAGGATAGTACCTAAAAAAATCCTTAAGAGATTTATTATTCTTTAAGAAGATATTTACGTCAACAAGTACACTATCCGAATTACTATAAACTTTCAATTGTTTGTAAAATGCACTATTACCATCTTTATTTTTCAAAATTGATGTTAGAACAGAATCAATAAAAATTAAATCTCTTTGATTCAGATTATAACTATTATCAAAAACAGAATCCTTTGGAGCATTGAAAATTGCATAATCATGAAACCTCTTTTGATCGAAATAATTCGTACTATACGTGTTCCCTTTTTGTAACCGTAGTCTCCTAAAGAAACTATCCCCTATATATAAGTCCATAAAGCCATTTCGTAATGAAGCCTTATCAACCTGTTTAAAACCGGGAGTAAAGAAGAAAGTATTTCCATCTATTCTAGTTTTACCCGTAACAGTATTCTCTGCCAACAATAGCGGATTTTCTTTAGGATCGATTAATTCCAACGTAACAGAATTAAGACCTATAGAGTAGTCAATTACCCGATATGAGGAATCTTCTCGTATTTCAACAACGTAATCTGCAGCACCAAACATATCACTATTGACTGTTATAGCCTTAACCAAAACATGGTCTTTAGAGGTTCTATTACAAGAAACTGTAAAAATTAATACGACCATGCAAATAAACGCAGTTAATCTCATTATTTCCCCCATTTTAATTGAACCGACATACCCCTCGGCGGATTTCAACCATTCTCTTATATTCGTCATTACTTTGGCCATATACTATAAAGCAAACAAAAAAACTTAAAATTATTAGCATCATTTTCTTCATCTTTTACCGCGTTAATGTAGATAAATCATTATTAAACATAAATACTCTCTTTTCTACAGGGCCACCTGAAGTAAATAACAAAGCCCATCTAGCAGCATTGCGCCCTGTTTCATTTGTTTCGTTCAATGAATTGCTCCTTTATCTCCGATACTACATCCGAAAAATCTTTCCACTCCAAATGCGAATAAATATCGTTGACCACACCTATCTTACTGAAAACTGAGTTAAAATAGCCCTCATTTAATATAGCTTGGAGAGCTGCATGAATCCCCTGATAAGAAAGCTCTTTTACAATAAGCATATCTGTAGACCAAAAATAAATTTCACGATTTTTCTCCATCAGTTTAGCGATATTAGTCAACGTAAACAATGTTCCAAAATAAACATCATCATTCTCCAAAATAATATTGACGTCAAGGTTATCATCATATACATCGATAACTTGATAAGGAGCAGGAAATCGAACTTTAAATTTCATAACCTTCTTACTTTTTTACAAAATATCATCCAAAACTATATCTGTATCAGTTAATTATTTTCGTTCAACGGAACAAAAACTATTCGGCTTATAATTATCCTCGTCAAGGGAAGTATTCATAAGAAGACAAAAATAAAAGCAGAAAGAAGTTTGTTTTCCCCGATCAATATCGGTTTTATAAATTTCGCCATTAGCTGGTAATTTATAAAGAAGAACGCTGTATAGCCTTTGGTTTCACCCCAAAATGTTTCTTAAAACTAGCCGAAAAATGCGCAGGATTATTATAGCCTAAAAATCGTGAAATTTCATTTACTGGGCGATCTCCCTGAGCAAGTAATCTTCTGGCTTTTTGCATTCTAACCTTAGTAACGTAGCCATAAATAGTGGTCCCGTAGCAAAGTTTGAAATATTTTTTCAAATAGTTTTCATTCGTTCCCAATTCAGCAGACAATTGCGATAAAGAAGGCGGCTCCGTTAATCTGCTTTCAATTATTTTTTTTGCCCTGGCCATGAGTTTTTTCATCTCGGAACTCATATTATTAGCCGTACGGTGCGCCCTATTACTTAGTTTATGCTGATCAAATGTCCGTGCCAACAACTCAAGAATCTTGCTAAAACAAAATAGATGCTTCCATTCTTTATCAAGCTCCAGATCAATCAATTCGGCTATAATCCTCCTTTGCTGTACGCTTAACAAGATTGAATCGTCAAACAGGATGCCCGACCGCGACGATTCTAAAAGCTTATGAAGCTTGGCCAGAAAAGGGCTTTCCTGTGTCAAAAATGACTCGAATAAGGAGACCGGAATATTGACTTCAACAAAACTTTCCGCAGGCCGATGATGCCATAGCCCTACTATCCGAGGTCCTGCAAACAGATAACACTGAACATGGCCAGGTGAAGAATTTCCCAGTAGATTTCCATCTACATAATACTGTCTGTCGCTATTTAAAGCAAAAAAAACATGAATATAAGGGACCGCATTCTCGATACAGATATAACCGTCGCTATCAGATGTTAATTCGCCATGCATCATGTGAATTCCCTGAGGTACTACGATCTCGGAGACTTCCATTTGCGAAGAATACTGCTTCAATGATTTTTTCCGAAATTGAAAAGGATGATGCATAAAGGTTCGGATATCAAACGAATAAATGGGCGGTGTATCTGCCATTTCCCGCTCCACCTGTTCATCGGGCGACCATGATTCACCCAGATAGGCATTATTGGAAAGGACTTTTTCTAAACTATCTGAAGACATGCCAATCTATAAAATTCCCGAATTGCATATTTTTTCTCCCACAAATATAAGTTTAATCATCGAATTTTGACGCTTATTAAGATTAAATTTAAATAAGATGCGAAAATTACCTATGCTCGTCGCAGCGATATGGAGTCTACAACTCACACAAGCGCAAGAAAAACAGCTTCTCAATGGAACAGTTCTAGATGAATATAATACGCCACTAGCTGGCGCTACGATATCTGTACTTAAAACTAACCAGCATACCGCAACAGACAATCGTGGCCAATTTATATTGTCTACATTAGCCAAAGGAACTTATGATATCCGAATTAATGCAATCGGTTACAAAACCATTAAACAGAAGATATCAATAGACCCAGCACATCCGACGACCTTGTCATTTCCGATGTCCCGTGAAGAGGAGTCTTTACAAACCGTGGAAATCTACGGGCGCAAGGAAAAATCCTATCGGAACACACAGTCTTTTATCGGAAGTAAGACCGAAACTAAATTGCGCGACCTCCCGCAGTCTGTTTCGTATGCGACAAAAGAGCTAATCGCAGACCAAGGACTGATGCGCGTAGGTGAAATTGTCAAAAATTTCAGTGGTGTTAACCAATTTACCTTCTATGATGATATTACGATACGCGGTTTTCGGATCAACGGCGGATCCAATACCCAGCTGGTTAATGGTATGCGTACAACAACAGGATTTTGGAAACAGCCCCTAGCCAATTATCTGGAACGGGTAGAAGTATTAAAAGGTCCCTCTTCGGCACTGTTTGGTAATGCCAGCCCTGGCGGTGTTGTCAATCGTGTTACAAAAAAACCACTTGATGAGGCACGCAAATCGTTGCAATTTTCTGTGGGAAGTTTCAACAACCTGCGGGCGCTTGCCGACTTTACGGGCCCTATGACTACCGATAAAACCCTGTTGTACCGCCTCAACATTGGCTATGAAAATGCACAAAGTTTTAGGGATTTACAGTTCGACAAAAACTTGGTCCTGGCACCTTCATTTTCCTTTATTCCTTCAGAAAATACCCGTATCAATTTTGATATGGTCTATAATGATTCGAAATCAAGGCTCGATAGAGGGCAATCCGTCTTTGCCAACGGCGATCTCTATTCGACACCTATAAGCCAATCCATGAGTACGGCCAATGATTTTCTGAATGAGCAGACCTATATGGTGACCGCTTCCCTGAATCACCGTTTCAATGAGAAGTTGAGCTTTAATGCTTCCTACATGAAAACAGGCTATGCAGAAGACCTTTCTGAACATCGATCAGCCAATGCCTATGCTGTGGACGGGAAAGGAGCCAATATTGAAAATATGGTGGCAAGACAGGTTTTCATCCGAAACAGAAAAAGATTTGTTGATAACATCACCGCTTTCTTCAATTACAATGTCAACACGGGTAGGCTCGCACATAAACTCATTGCCGGTTATGACTATGCACAAGAGGTATTACCGGTGGGTGGTTCACAGCTGACAGCAAGTGGCTACAGAAATAAAGACAATACAGGAACCATTGCACGATTTGACCCAAAAAAAATAGGCGATTATCTGCTCGACAAAAATGGCAACCCAGTACCCAATGTTTCCAGTTTTGATCTCAGCAATCCATTGAAAAGCCAGCAGTTGCAAGATGGCAGCAAATATTTTTATGCATCGACACTGGTTGCACCGACGTATTATCATCTGAATGCAGTTTATCTGCAGGATCAGCTCACTCTGGGCCCTATCCAGTTATTGCTGGGGCTTAGGTATGAGAATTACAAGGATATCGCCAATTATAAAACAGATCAGTCGGAGAATGTTCATCAAGATGTTATACTGCCGCGCTTTGGAGCAGTTTACACCATCAACCCACAGATCAATCTATATGGAACTTACGTAAAAGGCTATAATCCGCAGACAGCTTCGGCACTGGCAAACCCTAATGCCGGAGGTCCATTTGATCCACTCGAAAATGACATGACTGAATTTGGGTTAAAAACAGCCTGGTTGGACGGAAAACTCCAGGCAAGTACAGCTATCTATCAGATCAATCAGAAGAATACGCTTTACCCCGCCCCCACTGCCGAAAATGCAGATTTAATGGAACAAATCGGAAAAGAAAGATCTAAAGGGATAGAGTTTGATATTCAGGGCCAAATTCTCCCGCACTGGAGTGTTATTGCTTCCTATGCCTACAATGACGCCAAGATTACCGAAGGTGGAAATAATGAAGAACTGAACAGACAAAAACCAAATGCACCTCAAAATACGGCAAACATCTGGACCAGATTCTCCATTCCTTCCGGAAAAGCAAAAGGCTTGGGAATCGGCGTCGGGGCCAACTATGTGGATAAGCGAAACCTTTCCCTTAACCAGAACCAGACAATTCCTTCTTACAGTTTACTGAACGCAGCATTATATTATACCATTGGAAAAGTACAATTGCAGGCCAACTTTAATAATATTACCAACAAAACACATTGGGTCGGAGGTTACGATTATATTCGTCTATTCCCAGGTGCACCACGTAATTTCCTATTTACCCTAGGCTATACCTTTTAATCATGAAAGTAAAAAACATGATCTTGTTTTTACACCGCTGGATCGGACTATTATCCGGTCTGGTGGTTTTTATCGTGAGCATTACAGGGGCGATCTTTGTCTTTGAGAAAGAACTGTTTGCATTATTTCATCCCAGCTACGTAAAGGTAGATGTACCTGAAAAAACAAGCACTCTTCCTCTTTCGCTATTGAAAGCCAATGCACAGCAAGTCGCGGCACATCCCATTAATATTATTCGTATACCGACCACAGCTGACCATCAGGAAGCCTATATTTTTGAATCCCTTAAACGTCGTCCTAAAAATGATATCGTGGGTATATTTGTAAATAGAGAAATCATCTATTGGGACCGTATTTTTGTAGATCCCTACAGCGGGCGCGTTTTAGGAAAAATAGACGTTGAGACAAACTTCTTCTGGATTGTAAGGCAGATCCACCAATTTCTTTATCTCCGGCGCGACGTAGGGAGCACGATCGTAGGGAGCAGCGTCCTGCTGTTTATCATTACGCTAATTTCGGGACTTTTCCTGTGGTGGCCAAAAAACCGGAAGGTAGCTGTAAAGCGGTTAAAAATAGATTTTAGCGCGAAGTGGAAACGTCTCAATTATGATCTTCATCAAGTACTTGGCTTTTATGCATTTTTAATCGCGATGGTCATTGCATCAACCGGTTTGGTCTGGTCCTTCAAGTGGTGGGAAACAAGCATCTACTGGCTTATGGACGGTAAGCGGCCCAATACGAAAATAGAAGAACCAAAAATTCAAGGCAGCGTGGTGCCAGAATCGCGTATAGCACCTTTAGACCTGATATGGTCTGACGTTTTGAAAAAGTACAGTACACATCAGGGCGCTTTTATCAGTTTGGTTCCTGAAGCCAGTCAAGCTAACGTAAATATCTATACAAAAGGAAATACCTGGTGGTCGGCCTCCGATGCCTATGCCTATGACCTTCGAAATGGAAGTGGATACTACAAACGCCTACAAAATGATAAAACGCTGGGCATGAAATGGCGAAACTCCAATTATGATATTCATGTCGGAAAAATAGCTGGGCTAACAGGCATGTGGATTGCATTTGTGACTAGTTTAATCTGTGCGTCCTTGCCAGTCACAGGATTCTACATTTGGTATGGCAGAAAATTTAAAAAGAAGAAATCGCTCTTATAACATACCGTTTTCCAGACAACTCGTCATTCTGGCTAGCAAACTATATGGAATCTGTTTCGCTTTTTTCATTTCTGACTTCTCATTTTTAAATATATTTTCATAATACTATATTACGAAAGCTTATTTCTTACGATGTCTATTGTGAAGACTTACCATTTTGACTGTTTCTAATTTCCATTATTGCAATCAATACGCGATGAGAACCTATGATTTCAAGGACTGAAATGTCCATCCATTTTCTATTCTACGCAAACTCCTGTGATTCTTCCCGATGGATAGATTCCATTTATCCAAAAATCAGGTTTATAATATCCAAATACGGTTGCTTGATTGCTAAACCATTCGTATTTTCCATCATTAAGAGGAACTTTGAACTTTTTTATTCCATTTATTCTCAGTCCCATTAACCATTCTCGGTAGATCTTAAAAACTTGACTAACCTTTTGCTGGCAATCATTAATTTCTTTTTTCTCTTTTCTATCAAATAATACAGGAAAAGGGCAATAATTTGGAGCATAAGAAGAAACTACTAAATTAGTAAATAGGTATAATGCATCTATTTGAGTAGTGTAAACTATAGTTTTAGGCCTTTTAAACTTCTTTGAACCATAGTTACAAACCTTTTTTGAACAAATAGAAGTATCGCCTTCAAAACTTAGTAATTCCTCTAATATCGCTATTTTTTCCTCATCGCTAAATTCATTAAACCAAATGCCATTACTATATTCTCACGTCACAATAGGCAATTCGTTCTTATTTTTAGGAATTAAACAGAGCTTGTATCCTTCAATAGGTACTCCGTCTGAAAGTGAACAACTTTTACTGAATGCTTTTACTACATATCGATTATAGACCTGACTATATATAGAACTTCCGCAAAGTATAGCCATGGCTATGCTGAGAAATAAATATGTTAATGTTTTCATTTTCTAATGCTTTTGTATTGTGCCAACAACTAAATTTATTCTTTCATTTAAACTGGCCCCTCTCCGATCATTCAATCACCGAATAGGTTTAGTAACCAAAGCTTGTCTATCAGCATTGGCCTTGTTACATTAGTTTCATTCAATGGATTACACCTTCAGCCCATATTACATCCGAAAATACGCGAACGATCCAATACTTTTAAAACGAACGGAAGTTCACTCGATGAAATATCAATATTCGAAGAATACGAGCCTTCTTCCTTAAAATACTTAAAAAGATCCCTGTACAATAATATTCTTAAGCATTCCTATGGTAAGCTTTTTCTTCTGGCCCACATCCCTTTTCAAAAACAATAAGTTAAAAATATCAAAAGACGGCTCTGGATGAAAAAAATCATCCGCTTTGTTACCATTGGTCTTAATATTAAAAGTTGTACAAAAGTCTTCGAAAAATTCATAGCCATCCTCTCCGGAAATACCTAAATCCCCCTCAATCTCCATCTCATCCGACAGACCGGCTATTTCATGTTTACCTAAATGTCGTTCCAGAAAGTTAATCCATTTATTATGCATAATATTTCGCGTTAACGTCACGGATCGTTCTACGTCTCCGTAAACAGTTTTCATATAACAAACCGTAAAATTATCATAATAATTATCCTATGACTCGGAACCAAAGCAAAAACATCAAAATACCGAAGGTAAGTGCTAAAATGAGGTTTTTTATATTTAGCTTTTCGCTCTGGTATATTTCTTTATCAGGTAATCCAAATAAAGCACAACATCAACTTATCACTCTCAGCATAGTTATTAATTTTTAATTTTCAACAATTCGGCCCTTGCATTCCTAAAAGGGGAATGCTCAACAAAAATTGTATGATCAATTTTTTCAAGGTTAAATTTCGCATTATGCCGATCCACCTTGAAAAAGTCCAAATCTGTTAGCAGATATACATCTTCATTTAAATTTTCATGAGACGGAAACCACTCATAAGAATAGACATCCCTACCCTTGTAAACAAAAATTAAACGAGCACCAACATCTTTATAATTCCTTAAATTAAAACCTAAAATTTCATTTATTTCATCTAAAGAATACTTTCCACTAAAATAATAGACGGTGTCCCAATCAAATTCAAACGCTTTATCCATATTCAGAACGCATCCATTATTTGTCTTACATTGCTGAAATTCTCGCATCACCGTATTATCAAATTTAGGATCTTGGGAACAGCCCAGCAGAAAAAAGACCAACATAAATAAATACCCTTGGAACTTTTGTTTGATTGTCCCATTACATTCCTGATCGGTAAAATAATTTTTCAGCAGACCTAGTTGCTGCTTCAAGTCTAACTTCATTTGCATAACTTCCGACAACTAATTTGACTAAAATCAAGCCCTAATTACACTATAGTGCTCTATTAACGAACCTAACCAAAAAATTCAACTATTTGAACCCCATCTTTTGATAGAAAATCTGGCTCTCTTCTCGAGCTAATTTCGACAGTTTGTGATTGACATTAACTTTTTCTGCCTTATATTTCTTTAAGTTACTAATCATCACTATGTAAGCCTGCAAAAGCTCATCAGGGCCCGTATTTTGATGATCTATTACACGTTTGATTACTGTACCGTTTCTAATAAATGATATGGAATAGTGTAAAGATGGGCCTGTGCCTCCGCCAATATATTCAGACTTTAAAGAGCCGACATCCAAACGATCGTATGCATGAAATATACGATCAACCATTTTCTGATTAAATCGATAAGCTGAAAGTTCTTCCTGACTATTTTGATAATAGTAATTGCCTTGTCTGTCAAAATATAATGATTCATCAACACATGTGTACCCAACACCTACAAATACTTTAGAAAAAAATATTCCATCAAAACTATTATTTTTTGAACTCGAAGGTCTGCAATATGCGACATCATAGTTCATATTTTGATCAAATAATATCAGGCTGTCTTTTGTCAGATTTTTTATCAGGTAGATATGCCAGCTCTTTCGTTCCACATCCCAAATCCGTAAAGAATCTTTTTTAATATCAAAATTGGTACGGAATCCTGTCGTCATACCATCGCAAACATTCGACTCGCTTTTTCGATAAAATGCACAGCTCATATTACACGAATCCATACGAAATTCAAAACCACAATTATCTCGGATTTTTGAAATCACTCTTCCCGAACCAATATCCGGTAGGCTTGCCGTATCGAAAACCCAACTCCCCTGTATATTTTCTATTGATAGTCTTTCATTATTTCCGGTGCAGGATACGATGAACATACCCATAAATACACTAAAAATGAGCAAAAAACGATTTATTATGCTATACATGCTTTACTCTCGGTTATTCTACAAATAAGATTAAGGTTATAAAGTCCCATCTCCAAGACTGACCTTATCATTTAAATCAATTATTTTTATTCAACGGAACAAAAAAACTATTCGGTTCATAATCATCTTCATCAAGTGAAAAACCTTTTAAATAGAACAGATAAGCGATAGAATATTTTGTATCAAGAGGACTGAGAAACTCATCTTTCAAGCGAAAGATAACCGATCCAGGAATACGGGACGTAAATCGTTCAATAGCTTCTGAAATAGGTTGTTCAACGTATTTTAATACTTCCGGATCTTGATTAAAAATCCCATATTTATCAACTATTTCGGCTATAAAAGCTTCATCTTGCGGATTCGTTAAAAGATTATTAAGAAATTGAGAAAAACTTATCTCGGTATCCATATTTTCCTTAAAATAGTTTCTAAACCACAGTAAGCGCCCCATAAAAAGTCTATTCTCTTTTGTTTTTCCGTATACAAAAAGTAGATCATTTCGATCGTAAAAAAATTCACTACTATCGCTTAAAACAAACGTCCTAATGCTTGCGGATTTGTCCAATATGTCTGCGTCTTCTCTAGAAAAGCTAACTTCATTAGGACGAGGATCTATTGAAGCCGCTTTCTTGTTGTCAGAATGACAACTACAAAAAAAAGCTGATAAACAAACTAGTAGTAACAATCGTAATCCCATACGCTCCTATTTATATTTTACATCGACTTCACAATAAGTTTTTGGTGGATCTGATGAATTTTTTATGGCCTTATATTTATGTTTATCCAAAAATGCTGAATTTCCAGATAAATAGATCAGGTCGACCTTTTCAAAATAATTGTAATAGTCAATCAGCGATCTGATTTTATCTCCAAAATCCTTATCCTGAAACGTGACGATGCCGTTTTTGCCCTTATAAAAAATATCGTTATCATTATTAATTAACAAGATATCGTCTTTAGAAGTAATCAGGTAAATTTTATAATCGCCATAGGGATACATTTTATTGTCATCGTGATTAACGGTATCTCCCTGGGTTCGATATTTATTTAATATCGTTTTATACAACTTGTTCCATTCGGCACTATCTAATAGTTTATCATGGACCTTTGCAACAGCATCGTAATCAAATATATTTTGTTGAAAAGTTGAAAAGCTAAATTTGTCATCTTGGATAAGTCCATTTTCAAAGATAACTTTTATATAAGCACTGTCTGTCCTAGATGCGCTGTCTATCTTGTTATTTTCAACAACAGGTCCATTGCAGCTTGATATAAGCAGCAGGCAACTTATCATGCTGGCTAGCAAACAAATGTAGAATCTGTTTCGTTGTTTTCATTTCTGGCTGCCCATTTTTAAATATATTTTCATAATGCTATGTTACAGAAGTTTATTTATTACGATGTTTATTGCACTGACTTTCCATAATTATGCTTGGATTAATGCCTTTCCAAATTCCATCCAGTTGGTTTATCTTCCAGATCTGTGATGTCAAGCCCATTGATTAGTGTATAAAGTGGCTCTTCAGGAAAATTATTCATCCGCAATAGAATCAGCTTGTCGTATTCTTCGTTGTAATAGTAATAGTCAATGTCTGGATGTTTTTTCCAAAAAATAGTTGACGAAATTAATTCTTCATTGGTCATGAGGTCTTTATTTAATAATATGCTATCGGGTTATTCGGTATCATAAGAATCTATTTCGATCCAATTGCTTGACGTTATAATTCTCCCATTTCCCTTATTTTTTAGATATAAGTGCAATTTCACCTTCCTATCTGCGGTCGAAACTCTCAATTCGTCCTTTCCTACAGTAAATCGATATGAAATAATACTGTCCTTTTTCAATTCCAATTTGAATTCCTCCAAAAATGCGCAGTTTGGCAGTACAGCCGGTACATCCATTCCTTCTGGAAAAAACTGTCCTGACAATAACCTGATTTTATTGTCTGTATTTTCAACAATAATTTGGTTATGTTTTAACGCACCTGGATTCTTCGTTTTATAAAATACGGTGGCGTCTTCCCAATAATCAGGACAGCCAGTTGCAAACATTCGCTGATCTAATTTTAATATTGTATCCATTTTTGATTTGAACTCCAACCTTACAAGATAATCATTCCCCGTTTTTCTAATCGATGTTTTTAAACATATAGGATCTTCACATTTTTCAACAGATTGACAAGACGATAAAACACCTAATAAGGCAATATTTAAAAGTAGAAATATTTTCATAATGCTATGTTACGGAAGTTTATTTCTTACGATGTTTATTGTGCTGACTTTCCATATTTAAAATTGACTTGGTCTAAAATAAATTGCGGCACTTACTTATCCATGCTATTTCCATAAGCTGTCCATCGTACTCATTACTATTTTTTCAATAGTTCGGACAGATCCTATACGGAAGTTCCTCTATAGGGCTTTAATAGAAAAGAATCCGACTTATTTTCAGAGACAACTTTGCGCAGCAGCTTTTCATCCGTACTTAATAAATCGATATTCAGATGATCCAATACTTTTATCACGGAAGGCAATTAACGATGTGAGATATCAATATTCGAATAGAACAAGTCCACTTCCTTATACAATCCATAGGGATAAGAGATCAAGTCTTTTGATAGCTCCATCAAAAGATCTTCGCTACAAATCAATGCACCTCTAAAATTAGCTTCAACGGGAGTTATACGATCTATTCAGCTTATTACCATAACTTTCTTCATATTCATTCCACCGCTTTACCGTTTTTCCATTTATGAGATAACCGTCACAAGTTAATTCTATGTCAATCCGAGCGGTATCGAACATCTTTTTTGTTTTATGGACTTCAATAATGGGAACGCCCTTCCGTTTAACAATGGTATCACCTAAATTACAAAAAGAAGTCACTTGGTAAAACCACCTACCAGGCAGTAATTGTACGGTATCTCTTTTGGTAATAGGATCAACTCCAATAAGGATAAAATCTTCAAACTTTATCTTAGGTTTTTTTAAAAGAATAATATTAGCCTCGGGACTTTCAGCATATTGTTTAGTTTCTTCACAATTATTTGGATCACTACATCCAATAGCTAGCAAGATGAGTATACTATATATTACTTTCATATTTATTAATTTGTCTGTGATAATGAAATTGTCGTAGTTTTACCATAACCTGCACCGACGCCTTTACCCAGGGAAAACTTATGTGCCCTATCAGGATCTATTTTGCCGTCGGACCTTAGCGGCATTGAATAAGTCCCCATAATTCCGCTCCCAAAAGAGAAATCGTAAGTTTCGCCAGGTAAGTAAACAAGGCCCTTACCCATTATAGATAGGCTTATGAAGATCTATTCTTATTGTGAATGATGCTTTTTATCATAACTTTCCTGAAATTTATTCCATTGATCATAAGACATCCCATTCATTAAATAATCGCCACAAGTTGAAGTAAGATCAAATCGTCTCAAATCATATTTCATTCTTGTTTTATGAAGTTCAATAATAGAAGTCCCCCTACGTTTAACAATAGTATCTCCCAAATCACATAAAGGCTTTAAATGAACAAACCATCTGGATGGAAGAAATTGAACAGTATCTCTGTTTGTACTAGGATCAACTCCAATAAGAATAAAGTCTTCAAGCTTTACTTTAGGTTTTTTTAGAAGGATTATATTAGTCTGAAGTCCATTTATATACTCCATATATTTCTCACAACCGTCATTAGAAGACGTTGTGCATCCTGTTAAAGCGATTAATGCGATACCATAAATTATTTTCATTTTAATTTGTTTGAAATAACGAATTAACTCTTACTTTGAATAAATATTATTACCGTAACTTTCCTCAAATTCATTCCACTGCTCTATCGTTTTTCCGTTTATGAAATAATCAATACAATTTAATTCTACGTCAATCCGAGTGGTATCGAACATCTTTTTTGTTTTATGAACTTCAATTATTGGAACGCCTTTCCGTTTAACAATGGTATCACCTATATCACAAAAAGGTATAACATGGTAAAACCACCTACCTGGCAGCGATTGTACAGTATCTCTTTTTGTACTAGGATCAACACCAATAAGGATAAAATCCTGATACTTGATCTTAGGTTCTTTTAAAAGAACAACATTAGCCTCGAAACTTTCAGCATATTGTTTAGTTGTTTCACATCTATTTGAATCATTACATCCAATAGTTAGCAAGATGAGTATACTATATATTACTTTCATATTTATTAATCTGTCTGAAATAATGAAATTGTCGTAGTCTTACCATAACCTGTACCAACGCCTTCACCCAGGGTAAACTTATGTGCCCTGTCAGGATCTATTTTGCCGTCGGACCTTAGCGGTATTGAATAGGTCCCCATAATTCCGCTCCCAAAAGAAAAATCGTAAGTTTCGGCAAGTATGTAAACAAGGCCATTACTCAAAATAGTTAAGGGCTTATGAGTATTGATTCTTACTGTGAATGATGCTTATTATTATAATTATTATAACTTTTCTGAAATTCATTCCATTGATCTAAGGGCTTTCCATTCACAAGATAATCGGTACAAGTTAATTCTATATCAAATCGTGTGGTATCGTATTTCATTTTTGTTTTATGAACTTCAATTATAGGAACACCTTTCCGTTTAACAATGGTATCACCTAAATCACATAAAGGTTCCACATTCACAAACCACCTGGCGGGCAGCAGCTGCACAGTATCTCTTTTTGTACTAGGATCAACTCCAATAAGGACATAGTCTTCAAATTTGTGTTTATTTTTTTTTAACAGAATAATATTAGCCTCAGAACTTTCAGCATATTGTTTAGTTTCTTCACATCCATTGGGATCATTACATCCAAAAGTTAATAATAGTAGTATGCTATAAATTGCTTTCATTTTTAATTTGTTTGAAATAACTCTTCCCTGTTAATGATACCTCAAAATAAAAAATGCAACGGTTTTTATGGCTCTTTTGCTTAACCAAATTTATAAATTTATTGACAGAGAAAATTATAAATACGCATCATTATTGGGAAATCAATGGCGGGTGATAACTAGACAATGCTATTCACCGAACTCCATGTAAGTGTAGCTTATTAGATTTGCGCATACCAATTTTTTATGTTCGGTATTGTATATAAAATAAATGGACTGACAAAAGTAGCTACTACCAAATCATAGAAAAAAGAAAAGGCAAATACAGACCCCAGTGAAAAAATCAACGTAAAAATAAAAGAGAGAAGTATATATAAACCAGTGTTAATTAAAGCCAGCTTTATCAATACATTTTTAAACCTTATCTTATCATATATATAATACATAAAAAAACACCACGGGGGAAAGTAAAATATTAAACGTAACGAATTTACTTCGGTAGCTCCTCTTATTGCGTGCCCAAGATTTAGTTGACTATCGTGCTTAAAAAAAAATTCAATAGAAAACAAAAGAACACAAATAATATATTCAATGGTTAACAATAAAAACCCAAGCGATATAATTCGCACACTTCTTCTCATATTTTGTTAAGCTAGTCTACTATAAATTATTTTCGTGCCTATTCCTCTCTCAGAAATCATACTCACATTAAATGATCCAGAATTAAAGAATGAAGTGTTTTTTTTGGCCTTTTTTTTACTGAAGCAAATTTATAACTTTATTTACTTGGAAAATAAAAAATGTAACCATTACTGAAGATCTAGCTCAATTCACCAACAAACAATGATATTCTTCATAGTTGATAATATAATATACCAGTTGGCGATCCTAAAACCGCTTCAGCAGATTGGAATATTGATATAGCAAAATTAGCGATAAGCATATGAAAAACTTCGACAGAAACGGAAACGAGTACAAAATGAAACCCCAATTAGGAACCTATGTTCCTTTGGTTGGTATATTTTCTATTATGACCCTAGTTGGGTTCATCAAAATGCCGGAATCCCCTTTCAAATGGTGGATGCTGGGAGTTGTCGTAATCTTGATGATTTCCCTGCTTAGAGCCTATTTTATCATTGACATGGACAGAAGGGAAATGCGCGTCCGAAAGGGACTTTTGGGCAAAGAGGTGACTGTTCCGCTGGAAAGCCTACAGGGATTTACAATCCATAAACTCAAACAGTACGGCCTCATCACCGTGAGTGTATCGCTTCACGCCCGTTACCTAAATGAAGAGGGTAAAGAAAAGAAGGTGCAGCTCGCACAGCATTATTTTACAAGACCGATACAGCGAATATGTAATGAGATCGACGAAATCATTGCTGAAGATCATAATGGATAAATTAAAAGCAGTTTTCAGGCGCATCCCCTCTCATTGAGTTTTCTTTAAACCCCATTCTTTCGATTATGCCCGATTTAAGAATCCTAAAACGACAATTTCTACATGCACTGAAACGCGGAACAGGTGAAGCATACCTGATCGTAAAAGAGCATCCGGAAATTGACTTTTCAAATCAAATTATACAAGGCGCATTAAACATTTTCGCCTATGACGGACAGTCTGAAGGCGACCGGGCAACTTATATTTTTGAGATTATTTCTATTTCAAAACAAAAAGACAAAATCCGTAAAGCCGTTTTGCAGGGCTTGGCAAAAGAACAGGATGACACCTGGAATCTGACACATTTGTTTGCCCTGGCAAAACTTTACGCGCAGCAAAATGACACCGAGGCAAAACAAGCTATTTATGACCGGTTTTTAAACAATCCGATCGCCGGCGCTGATTGGGTCGGCGCTCATGAAATACTAGAACTTGATGGACTGAACGGCTTATTTTACGTAGCCGAGAAATTTGGAAAACACATTGAACAACACCCTGACGATTGGCAAGACGATGGCATAATTCAGCATTTTCAAGCAGAAAACCAAAGCATACAGGTTGCTGAAGAACTTAAAAAGAAAGCCCAAACCAATAAGTTCATTCGCTTTTACCTTGACAACATACAGCGAACAGAAATAAATCAGAAAACGCAGCGGACAAAACCCCAAAAATACAAAGACATTCTTGATGAAGTGTTAAATAGTAAACCCTGTATTTCTTTTGCAAGAATGAGAAAGCTAACAGAAGAAGAGATAAACACCATTGCAAAGCATCTTTTGAAAGAAACGGACCAGGGAAATATTGAACGCCTTTTGGATATTTTTGACTTTCACAAATTTCCTTATGATAGCCAATTCATTTTAGACTTTGCTAAACAAAAGGGAACAGGCAAAAACAGCATAGCTGAAAATGCCCTTAATGCACTAAAACATCTAAAAAGCAAAGCCATTAGAGACTTTGCTCTGGAGAAAATACAAACAGCCAAAAATCCGATTGACTATTTGGAATTGCTGATTTCTAATTACAGAAGTGGCGACTCGAAGCTACTGACCGAAATCGCCGAAAAGGCAAAAAATGAACACGAAATTGAGCGATTGGCAGGGATATACACAGCTATTTTCAAAAAAAACAACACCAAATCCTGTAAAAATCCCCTTGAAATTCTGTATAGCAAAATGAATTGTGCGCTCCACAGAAAAGATATCATAGAAATTCTGCTGCATAACAACGTTCTCTCCGGTACTATAGAAAAAGAACTTCCCTATGACTGCAACCTAGAAACAAGGATGATAGCTCTTCAAGCTAGGGCGCTGCATCCTAGTGACCGGAATTTCTGATTAAATTCTCCAGCACCTTATTGTTCAAAGCCGTGAAATACCTAAATATTATTATCTTTTATTTTGAAAAACAGTTCATTTGGCTCAACAAGGTTATAAATCCCGATATAATCATCAAACTGCAAAAATTTAATTTCCTCGTCGCTTTACATTTTTATTCAACTCCAGACAACAAACAAAAAGCCACATCTCCCGACGTGGCCTTCACTTAAATAAACATAAACATATGAACCATCACCTAATCTAGCGGTTCCAACTAACTCTTATTTCACATTCACATTAAATGTAAACGTCGCCTGCACGGTTTTCGCTCCTTCGTACGTATACACCAGTGCCTGCTTAATGGTATATTTCTTTCCAGCTGCCAGAGCTCCCGGATATTGTCCGATCGAGAACGTTATCGTACTTGCGTTAAATTCCGAAAACAAGCCCGCACTAGCGCCCCAGTTGGTGACAGCCCCGGCAGGCGTAAACCAATGCCCGTAACCCGTGGCCGTATTGTTGGGATTTAAACTTCCATTCGGCTCCACAGCATAGAACTTAATTTTTCCACTGCTCATCAAACCCGCCAGGTCTGCCGAAGGTATGGCCAAGGCCTCCCCTAGTTGCGCTGCATTGACACTTACTTGCGTACCCGAATACCCTGTAGCATCTGCCGGGAAGCTCAGGTCATAATTCAATGCGATATCTTTCGGCTGACTGCTCACCTCATTGTATCCCGTAGCCGTTGTACCCTGAATTTTGATTTCGTAAGGCCATTGCTCATCGTTGCTATCGTCATCATCCCAGGCATGTGGCTGGTAAACAGATGGGGCACCTGTGACAACAAACCAGAGGTTGCTGCAATTGGCCGGAACAGTAAACGCGACCGAATTCTCCGTGCCCTCCGTCCTGTCACCATATACCCGCGTGCCATCTTTCAATAATGCCACATAACCATAGCGCCATCCGGCACGGCTAGCATCCACCGGGTTGAATCCAGCAGCATTTGGCAGTCCCTTAAAAGCTACCGAAACCTTGGTTCCCGCAGCCGGAACTTCCAGCGGAATCACATTGTAACCCGTAGTGCCCGGACAACGATCATAGGCAACGCGAAGACTCCCGTTGGATTGACGCGTAAATTTGGTCGTCAGCTTACCGATATAATTCTTCCCATACTCCCGGATGCTGTTCAGGTCCCAGGTCACAAAGCGGGTCGCCGCATCATAGATCTCATTGTTGAACTGCTTCACATCGATACCCGTTATACGCATATAAGCCTGCACCGGATCTTCGGGTTTTAAAGCTTCTCGCCAGATGCGGCCAATCATATCGATCCCATGTTTGCTGGTCCAATACCAATGGATGAAATAGCTGGCATAACGATATTTCTCGTGATGAATATGACGATGATAATTTTCGGTATACACGGGAAAATCGGCTCCCGAAAATGCCTGTGCGGGATAGGTTTGGTAAGCCTGCCATTGTGCGGTCTGCTCCCAAAATCCGTTACCACTCGTCCCGCCATAGCCGTAACGAAACCCATGCCCGCCTTTCAGATCGGCAAATACCTGATATTGAAAACTGTGCCCGATCTCGTGGGCAATCACGGCACCTACCGGCTTACAGGTCGCCGGATTAATCCACAGTGCCCCTATTGTATCGTCGTAACCGCCGCCATACGCCATCCATTCTGTCGTATAATGCACAAAAATCATCATTTTGTATTTATCCAGATTGGATCGGTTCACTTTGCGTTCTGCAAACTTCAGCGTACCGACGTTCAATGCGTAGAACTGTTCGGCCTTGGCCAAAAGATCATCAATATCGACGCGATATTCTTCAGGTACGGTGTTGGCATTGGGATCGTTCTTCCCATAACTTGCACCCCAGAACACAATAAAATGCTCCGACTGACGACTGCGCGAATAGGACCATTTGCTCCCTTTATCGTTATAATCCATGCCTTCAAATTCTTTAGGCTTATAAATCTTCAAAGAATCTGTCCCCACAGTTACGGGTGGCGTGGTGACCTCTTCCTCGACAGGAAGTGCTACTTCTTTTTTGCTGCATCCCTGCGAAAGGAATACAAGTGCTGAAACCAGCGTCAGCAGGACTTTATGCAATACTATACTTTTCATCATTTGAGCGTTTAATAGGTAGAGATCAACTATGTGTAATGGTCAAAAAACGGAAGCGAACGGTATAGGTACCACTTCGGTAGAATTTGATGGTCGATACGGGGTTAAGATTACGTCCCAGCGTAGTCGCCGTACCTACAATGCGGTAATAAGAAATGGGATCGCCCGACCAAAATTCTGTGCCTACATAAGTACCGTTCATGATGGGATACACCAGACCCGAAACATCTGGATAGCGATACACCAAGCCCGTATCGGTAACTTCCTCCGGATAGTAAGGCGACCAATTTTTGAATGTCGGCCGGTCTCCACGCTTGATGACCTCGCCTTTTTTAGGATTGAAGGGCTTGCCGTTTTTATCTTCCCATTGGTATACAATTTTGTTTTCTCCTTCCGCCTGATGTTCTACAACGATCTCATAGTCTGTATACGGTAGAAAATTGGATTCGGCCCCGTAGTCCGAACTCGTGCACGACTTAAATAAAATATCTTCCTTCTTAGCACCGATGACATTAAAGTCCAGTATATTCTTAAATTTTTTCTGTCCGGCGACATTGCTCACCTCCACATCGATCGTGTATTGTCCCGGGGTCACAAATTGCGTCGCCTGTGTAAAACCTACGCGACCACCGGTCGCATTGAGCATCATCGGTGGATATTTAGCTTTGCCGATCTTGGCATTCAACAGATCCAAAGTAGTATCCCGCCAGGTGATCTCCGCCAGGTAGGTGGATATCTCATGTTCTTTTGAAAATTCTGTTGAAAGCTCGCCGGTTTCCTTGTTCCTTACCGCAAGCAGATTTACGGTCAGCGGGGTTGTGCTTCCATTGGCAACAATGGCATCCGTGTACACCACTGCCCCCTGATTGACCTGCAGATTCTCCACATTATAACGTATATTTTCACTTAAATAACCTATTTGATCACTCTTGCAGGAATTCAATAGCCCGAGGGATAAACCTGCTAAGCCGATTATAAAACTTCGTTTTTTCATCTGTTTTATTTTTTCATGTGTGACAAAACCATCCGGTTGATTCAGCACAGCAAAGGAATCAACCCCGATAGGTTCATAATTTATTTGATCTTAATGTTGAATACAAAAACAGCATTCAAATCACCCTTTGTTTTCGACTTGTACACGAGGGATTGTCGTACCGTATAGGTACTACCCACCGTTGTTTGCCCTGGATATTGCAGAATATTGAAGGTCATCGTTGAGGTTGCCAGTTCAGACACAATGCGTGCATCGGCACCCCACGAACAGGTCTGCCCTTTGGCATCGAACCAGTGTCCCGGTGCATTTGCCGTACTGTTTGCATTTAAGTTACCATCAGGCTGCACGGCATAATAGGTGATGTCCTTGCCTACCAACGCGGATATTGCTCCGCTCTCTAGGCCATAAAAGCGTGCTAAACGCGGAAGCAAAACGTCTACTGTGGTGCCAGTATAACCGACTGCATCGTATTTAATGCTCAGGTCGTAAGTAAAGGTAAGCGTAGCACCAGTTTCCACAATTTTAGGCCCGGTGAGGATGCGCGGCACAAAATCGCCGATAAACGTATGTGTATTGGCCAGTACATTCAGCATAGTTCCTGAAGCTGTTTTAATACCAGTAGTCTGACAATATACCCGCATATCGGCCTGATCATCTTCTTTGACCGTAACAATACCGTCGGGACTGATCTGATCGGCCTCGCCACGCACTTTGACGTAATACAGATAATAAACGGGCTGCGAGGACCAGACCGCTTTGGGCTGCTTTTGCTTATGATAGAAAAATCCACCCACATTGGCCGCATTGCTAATCGTCGTATACGCTGTGCTGGCCGTTTCCAAATTGTAAGGGGCATCGTTGTAGATGTATGCCCTCACTGAATCTACAGGGATCTCGTTGAGAAACTGGTCAAAAGAATACTGTGCATTTTCATCCACATACTTTACCGAGTCCGCCTTCTGTTTATAATAACGGTTGACCGAATAGTCCGAAGGCGCCCAAAAGGTTTTCGCCTTGTTGATTTCGTCTTTGAGTTTAAAATGGTCAATCACCAGCAGCAGGGTATCAAACATCCCATTGGGATGAGCCGCCAGGTAGTCGTAAGTAGACAGATTGACTTCGGCTGTATGGAGGCCATCATCCGTCAGATAAGCTGCTTTCTTGCAACCGATCACGGTCAGTCCAAAAGCCAGCAGCAACGCAAATCGATATAAGGTTTTCATTTTTTTTAGGTTTAGTGGTTTACATATTGACAGTTCCCCAGTATGGTGTCTGATTCAGCATAGGATTGGCAGACAACAACGATGGATCAAATGGCCAAAAGTATTTCTTCGCATTAAATTGCGACTGGTTCATTTTGCCTTCCGGAAATTTATAGACGTTAAAGTGTTTATACAACCGCACGAGATCGTAATAGCGATGGCCTTCCAGAAAAAGCTCGCGCGCTCTTTCACTAAAGATGGCCTCAATGAGCGGTTCCTCGTTTGTGTAGGCAGGCAGTCCAGCTTGCGTCCGGATTTCATTTAAGATGGTTTCTGCGGAGCTATTTTTACCCGTTGCGGCCAATCCCTCTGCCATCAGCAGCTTAATATCGGAATAGCGAAAGATGATGATGTTATTTTTAAAAATCGCATTGGCATTTGACGCATTACTCGAAAACTTAACATTTGCATATTTCGTACACAGCGCATAGTTACCGTTATAAACCATATCAAACACACTTTTAAATCGTTTATCGTTACTGTCTTTAAAGAGCGTTTTAATGTAATCCTGACTGATTCTTAAAATCGGATCTGTTAAAGTCCGAAAATAAGGTCCGGCTAGTGAGAAGTATCCTATTCCCGAGTTTGTACCTTCGTTTTCCCCATTTTGGGAGATCTCAAAAATACCTTCATTGGATTTTCCCTGATAAATACTGCGGTAATTCAGACTGTCCCGTCCCACAAAAGAATATTCGCCGCTTTCCAATACCGATTTAGCCGCTTCGATGCAGTCGGCATATTCGCCCCGCCAAGCACTCAGGTGCGCCTGCAGGGCAAGTGCTGCTCCAGTATTTGCGCGCAGGGCAAAATCATCTTGGTCGATATTGCTCCATTTCAGTAAAGTCAACGCTTTAGTTAAATCGGCCTGGCTCTGATCCAGCACATCACTCTCTTTACTTGCAGCCAGATTTACAGCATCGATGGGCACCACAGATTCTGTTATAATCGGCACTGTTCCCCATACCCTCGCCATATAGAAATAGGCAAATGCACGCACAAAGTAAGCTTCGCCGATATAGTAATCCCTGGTTGATACATTGTCAAAGACATTTTCGTCCATCTTAGGTAGCCTCTGGATAACGCGGTTGGCCTGGTCTATGGCCTGATAGAAGACATCATAGCGCCGCAGCTGATACGCGGGCCGCCAAGTTTCCGAAGCTGCTACAGCCGTGTTGAGCTGCATATTGACAATCGGATTAAAGTCTGTATTGGTCGAAGAAGTAATCTCGTCCGTTAGCAAATCGCCATAAGCATAGTAAGCCATACCGCTGGCTTGATTGAGGGCCTTGCGCAGCAGTGCATACATGGCGTTGGTTGCGCTATTGGCATCTTCCTGCGTTTTCCAGAAGTTCTCGTCGGTTGCCGAACTGACAGGCTCAATGTCCAGAAACTTGGAGCAGCCTGAAGCGAGATACATGAAAGCACTCAGCATTAAAAACAATATTTTTCTTTTCATCTCTAAATAATTTTAAGCCACCGTTATGCGATGGGACTGACATGATTAAAAGGTAACATCCAAGCCTATTGTCCATTTCTTCGGGATCGGATATCCATTACCCGTTGAATAACCATTGGCTTCCACTGCTTCAGGGTCCGGCACAGAAGACCAGGCCTTGACAGCCACATTATCCACCACCCCATAAACGCGGAGCATTTTCAACTTAAGCTTCTTAATCATGGCCTGCGGGAATGTGTAGCTCAGCTGAATATTTTTCAGGCGTACAAAACTGGCATTTTCGACAAACGTACTGTTGGCGATGTGCCAGTTGTCTACCGTATTGCGAAACAAAGTCGGGTATTTGGTCTGATCGCCGTCTTTCATCCAAAAGTCGCTGGGCTTAAAATCGCCTGCAATAGCCGAATTGGTACCCCAGGTATTATACAAGGTAGATGAACCGGCATCCTGTAATTTATCCGACAGGTAACCGTTCCACAAGGAGCGTCCAAATACAAAACTCACGAGTGTGGATAAGCTAAAATTCTTGTAGGAGAACTGATTGATAAAACCGCCTACGAGGTCAGGATTTGGATTACCCATATCAATTTTATCGTTGTAATCGATCACATAATCCCCATTGACATCCCTTCGGCGCGGATCGCCAGCCTGATATAAATTCCCCCTAAAATGCGTGAGTCTTTTTCCTGTCAAAGGATCAACAGGTACGTCTGCATCGGTTGCATATACCCCATCCACATCCCATACTTTGAACGGAAAAATAGGCTGGCCTACATTCAGTGCACGCTGCATCCATACATCCCCCACCTGTATTTCCTTTCCACCGTCAGGCAGGCTGGTGACATAATTTTTATTGTAAGCGATATTGAAATTGGTCGTCCACTGGAATGCCGACGAAGGGGCCATATTTCGGGAGATCAAAGTCATTTCAACTCCACTGTTTCGCACACTGATAAAATTGTTGGAGACGGTGCTATATCCGGAAGTAGCTGGCATGGTCAGATTGTATACCAACTCTTTGGAGTCGCGCACATAAAAATCGGCAGTCACGGTAACCCGGTCGTGCAGCAGGTTCATATCAAATCCGGCATTAAACTGCGGCGAGCGTTCCCATTTGATTGTCGGTGATGTTGCCGCCGCCGAATAATCAGGAGATACTGTCGGTTTACCATTATACGAAAGTACCGAACCAGCGATGCCATTTTCCAGCACCGATCCTGCATAAGATGCATCAAAAGTCAGTCCTGTATAGCGTGCGTAGTACGAACCCGGGTCGCGCCCCGTAATACCATAGCTACCCCTTATTTTGAAAAAGGATATGGCATTTTTGGCTCCCTGGAAAAAAGGCTCTTCCGAAAGTACCCAGCCGGCAGATATGGACGGGAAAATACCCCAGCGGTTATCCTTGCTGTAACGCGACGAGGCATCCATCCGGTAACTTGCAGAAAGCAGGTATTTGTCCTTATAATCATAGCCAAAACGACCGAATACCGAGACGCGTGAGCGCTCGCTGATGGAAGTCGTCGCATAGAGATCAGGCCCGGAAGGGATACCGGTTACGGTTTTCACATAAGTTCCATTATCGTTATAGCCGGACATTAAACTATTATTGGAGGTATTGCGTTCGATACCGGTTCCCAAAACGGCACTAAAATTATGGGTGTTCTGAATGCTCTTTATGTAGTTAAAATAGGTTTCCCATTCCCAGCGCTTATTTTGGTTCGTCCAGTTCTGTGCAAAGTTTCTGTAGCCTGTAAGCAATACGGGACGAAAGAGATCGCGGGTATTGTTATTGACATTAAACGAGAACTGCGAGCGCAGGGTCAGGCCGTTGATCAGAAACTTTTTGAGTGTTCCGGCGAAATTTCCATTTAAGCTGAAGGAGTTATCGCGGTCCATCATGCCATCGTAGCGCCCGGTATAGATCTGCTCATCTACGTCTGTAATCTGATAGAAAGAAGAAGGAAATCCCCAAGTACTAAATGGATATTTCGTATCGTCACCCGAACCATGTTTTGCTTTCGTAAAACCTGCGAACAAGTTGGTCTCAAATTGGAAATTGTCGGTCGGATTGGCCTGTAACATCAGGCGTGGTGTGAGATTTTCATTTTCAAAGCCCATCATTACACCCTGCTCATAATAACGCTGTGCCGAGAAACGGTATAAAAATTTCTCCATGGTGGCACCGATACTCACATTGACATTGTTGATGTTGGCCGACTGCAGAAAAAGACCCTGCCAATCGGTATTGTTGTTAAAGGCCGGATTTAAACTATCTGTCAGCATGGGGCTAATGGACCCATTGTTGAACCAGTCGTACGATCCACCTTGATAGAGCAGATTCATTTTCAGCCTGCGCTCGGCGGCTCCCACGGTAATGGGCTTCATGGCCGGACGGCTGGAAACTCCGTTGTATGCCGAGATCCGTATTTCGGGTTTCCCCTGCGCCGGACGTTTGGTTTTGATGATAATGACCCCATTGGCGGCACGGGCGCCATAAATGGCCGATGCCGAAGCGTCTTTCAGGATATCAACCGATTCGATGTCGTTGGGATTAATGGCCTGCAACGGACTTGCATTACCGTAAGCCGACCGAATATCACTCACGTCGTAAATAATATTGTCGATCACGTACAAGGGCGCCTGCAGTTGGTTGTCTGCTAGACCCAGGTTGCTCGTCCCGCGGATGTTGACAATGTTATTGGTACCGGGTTCACCCGATGTGCTCAACACGGTCAGACCGGCCACGCGTCCCTGCAGCATGGCATCGAAGGTTGCATAGGGCGTATTTTCAAAATCCTTCCCTTTTACGGTAGCAATAGCTCCTGTCGTCTTCCGGCGCTGCACATCCTGATAGCCCATTACGACCACCTCATCGAGCCCCGTTCCATCTTCCTTCATCGTTATCTGAAGTGTATTTTCGCCGGCACGCAGCTGTTTCTCCTGCCGTACATAACCGACGTAACTAAAAATCAGGGTCGGATTTGCCGTTTTAAGCGGTAGGCTGAATTTTCCATCCGCATCCGTTTTGGTGGCATTGCGGATGCCTTTCTCTAAAATACTCAGATCAGACAAAGGTGTGCCTTTTTCGTCTTTAACGATCCCCGTGACCGTTCTCGGTTGTTGCGCATACAGCTGTTGACAGACCAACAGCAGCAACATAAAAATGCCCGTTAAGCATTTTTTGGAAAGATTTTCATACATAGTCATAATTTCGTTAAGCAGATGTTCAGTTTAACATACCGTCAACTACACATTTACCCCTGGGATAGAAGCGGTTCCTTTCGCAAAAAGAGCATTGCCTGCATGTTAAAAAATTGATTAGTTCTTCTTTATGTAACAAAAATAGTACTTCGGGGTAGCGGTTTTCGGTCAGATCTTACCCACTCATTCTAACATTTTAACAAAAGAAAAAGAGGCCTATTGGCGAGGTGTAGGATTGCAGCATAGGGCATAAAACAGCAATTCCGTCTAACCATAGCAGAAATATTTTTCCTGTTAATGATTAGACGGAATTGAATCAGCGCCGAAATCGCACAGGAAATTGAGCGACCTTCTGCCAGATGGGATCAAATAGCCTAAAGTGATTAAAAAGTCCGTTAATCGTATAGGTAATTCCGGTAATTGCGAACGTATATCTTAGGAGATACCCCTAGGATATTTCGGAAAACACGGTTAAAATTAGTGATGCTATTAAAGCCAGCATCATAGGCTATTAAAGAAATCGAATCGTGCCTGCCCAACCCCAATAATTTACAGGCTTCGCGGATACGCAATTCATTCAGGTAGGCGATGAATGTCTTTCCCGTACAGTTTTTAAAATAGCGGCAGAAGGCATGTGGCGTCAGATTTGCTTTTTCAGCGATTTCATCTAAACTGATATCCTCTTTAAAATGCTCTTCCAAAAATTTACATAGCTTTTCAATACGGAAAGGTTTGGTTATCTCTCTTTTGGGCAATTGTATACCAGAAAGAGGCTCCAGTTCAGTAAATACTTTACTGAGTGATTTTAACAGATAAAAGAAATTGACGAGCTGATCCAGAAAGTCGGACTTTTGCAGTATTTCAATATAATAGCATACCTGTCCCCGATGTTTCGGCGGAACCTTAAATCCCCGCTGGCATTTATGCACAAAATCAAGCAGGTTTCGAAGTTCGGGCATGGTAGCCATGGTAGACAGTGCTCCTTTCGCGCTAAAAAATAAGGAGACAGACCGCACACTTTCACCTGCAATGAAACTTTTAAACACATGGGCCTGGTTTGTCCCCAATAGAAAAATGTCTCCGGTTTGAAATTCATGCACATTATCGTCAAGGAGGAGCTGGCCGATACCTTCTTTAATCCATATTAATTGATATTCCTCATGACGATGCATATGCGGATAAAACTTATCCAGCACGTCTTCTTGAATATAGATCGATTTATCCTGAGGAGCAGGAACTTTGAACTGAACTGGCTTCATAACAATTTAGATTTAAATAAATGTCAATATGACACTAAATATACTATGGCCAATTTAGTATTACAACGCTTAACTAAAAGAGGTTAAAATAAGGTGATATTAGGTTATAATTTGCACATACGTAAATTAAAACCTCATAGATATTATTTTTTTACGTCATTATGAACTTCGTAAACCAAAAATTCCCAACATCAGTTTTAAAATTTCCATCCCGAACGGGTATAAAAAATATACAAAACACATAATTTATACCCGATGTAGTATAATTCAAAAATATTCACTAAATTTATATCAGAAAGGGTATAATTATGGATTCACTACGAATGTTTGTAAAAAAGAAACGGAAAGAATTGAAGCTAACACAGGAAGACTTAGCTGATAATGCTGGAGTTGGCTTACGGTTTGTGCGTGATCTTGAGCAAGGAAAAAAAACGTTACGTTTAGACAAAGTAAACGACATATTGGCGTTATTCGGTAAAGAGGTTGGTGTAATTGATCAAATTAGAGAGTGATGGCGCGCGAAGCAAAAATATACTTTCATGATGACTTGGCAGAATATCTCATTGAGACTGATCATGGTTATTCATTTAGTTATGACGAGAACTATCTAAAAAAAACTGATCTTAAGGAAGCCACTGCTATCTGTTAGCCAGCCCCCAACTCTTCAGCTAGCGATTGTAAGCCTTGATTAGCTTCTTCAAATCGTTTGAGTTCGACCGCATAAGATTCAGTAACCGTTTCGAGCAAAGCACTTCCCGCAGTAAAGTCAACATAGGCCATTACCGTATCACCACCCCACATCCAGTCAAAAATCAGGGCATAACCCTCCAAAACATAGCCCTCCAGTTGTTTTAAGAGAGCCAGCATCGGCAATATTTCAAGATAGTTTTCACTGAAGTTCAATACGGCAAATGTCCAGTGTTGCTTTTCCTCATCATAATACTCCTTCGCACCGTAAAATCTATCCTTAAGCAGATTATCGAAGACTTCACGAATGCGGGCCTGTGAATAACTTGGAATAATTTCCAACGTTGTTTTGCTGTACATCTGCCGGCTCTCCCACCACTGCGACCAATTATCGTCTTTGTTCGGGGAAATCGGTTTAAAAGAAAAAAACTCGTTCAATCTCGATTTTTCTATTCGAATACTAATATAAAGGCTATCCAATTCCATACAATTGTTCTAAGATATTCTTAACTTTTTTAAACGTTACCAGCTCGACAGTTTGATCTTACCATCGCTATCAAAATCCGTATTATCGGTCACTCTTTTGAGGTTCAGCTGCTTTAATGACAAGCCTTCCTGCAGAGGCACCCCTGTAGACTTTATCCGAAATAAGGGATAAGATAATGGCTTTTCGCCCCATTCGAGCACAAAATGATAACCATCTACAATCTTTTGCTGGTCATCCGTCTTGATGATCAAGATATTGTGAAAGGTTTGCTCCGGCTTGGCAGGATCACTATCGGGCAAAATACCCCTTGCTTTATAGGTGGCGACAAATTTATAATAATGGTATTTGCCATTTATGGGATTGAATACCAATTCACGGCTGTTGTTTTCCTTGATCAATGCCGAAAAAGACTGCTCGAAATCATCCAGCATTTTATAATTAAAATCGGTATTGATCTTATTGGCGACTAGTATATAGGTCTTTTCATCTTTACCGGCACTATTTACCTTCGCTTGGTTTTGTGCAGCGGCCGAATAGCAAGTAAACCAACTTAACAATAGGACTATTAAATATCTCATCCTACTAATTTATTAAAATTCAAAGAATAATACCTTAGTTGGCCAACAATCATTTCATTTTTCGATTTCTAGCTGACAAGCGGAGAACTTTTACACTACTCCAATAAATTTTCCAATAGCTTATTATGTATTGGTCAATTGGGAGACATTATCCGCGCAAATGCCCAATCATCCTGTAACCAAATTGCAGCTTTATTGCAGCTTTTAGAGTCTGGAGCGAACTATTAACTTATATTTATTAAGTTTGTAGCATAACGCATATTATTTCCGTTTGCAATAGTATAGTATCAAAATAAATTATGAAAAGACCTATTTTAACGAAATGCGCAGTTTTATTGATTTTCCTGTAATACTTCTTACTGACCTATTCTATTTTATTATGCTGAACATATTTGAAAAAGTAAATAAAGGGCAATGGTTGCTCTTTATCCTACCATTCTTTCTATTTGCGTGCGAAAAAGATGAGCGCGATGGCACAACCTGTGCGCAGAATTGTATTGTACTATCGGGCGTTGTAGTGGATACTCCTGCGAACAAATTATTATCTGATGCAGAAATTGGGATTTCTTTCCAATATTACAGTTTGTTCCTTAAACCATCTATAAGTTTGGGGAAAACAAAGACAGATGGTAAAGGGAAATATAGTTTTCGATTTGATGCCAGCAAATACCTATCCGAACATGGCTTTTTTATAGTTAGCGTCAAAAAGAATGGTTATTATCTTAATGCATATCATCCAGATTCGTATCAAAGCGTAGCTTCCTATGACTTGGACGAGCTCAAGTATGACATGCCAACTGATGAACGAATAATGCTGTTTAAAAGGGGCGAAATGGAGTTGCATGTAAAAAATGTCAAAAAACTCGATTTGAAGATGCTTTCGGTTAGCTATGGTCCAGAGAAATCCAATACGGGTTTTTCTATTGCTCCTGTTCCTCGTGATTTGGATACCATCGTTAGGGTAACCATTCCTGCCGATATGGAATCTGTATTAAAATGGCAAGGCTATAATGGACCGAACCCCTTACAATTCGACAAGGCCGCCACTGTTAATTCAGAAAAAGGAAGCTTTACACGCTATCAGTTAGATTTCTAGTGAGAACTAGCGCCAATTAAAAGAGAAAACAATTATAAAATCTATAACCCGATATTCATATGCTCAAAAAATTACTTTCCGGGATATCTTTTTCCCTATTAACTTTATCAGGAACCTCACTTTACGCGCAGCAAAACAATAGTGGCAGTTATGAGATCGAACTTTCTTTTACTCCTCTAGCAGAGAGTACTATTGGACCGCGGAGGAGCCTTATGGGAGCCGGTAGCGACGCCAGTAAAAATTATATAGCTGGATTGCTCCGCGTAGGGTATCACTATAATGAAATATGGTCTTTTGGTGTTGGTCTGGGTTATTCTCACCAGAACATTACGACAACATCGGCAATAGTCGATCCATCGGTGGAGCGGATGCAATATTCCTCGGAACTTTCTATTTGGGAATTCCCTTTAGACGCCAGGGTAAAATTTTTAAAATACCTTTATGCAAATGCGGGACCTATGTTACATATCCAGCAAAACTCAAATAGTCATGTAGACAAGCAGAATGGTATAGGTTTCCATATTGGACTGGGGGCAAAAATTCCATTATCCCAACAGTTTGCTGTTACACTGTCCCCACACTATAAGACGTACTCGCTCATCCCTTTCCAATCGGGGAGAAATTACGATCGCGTGCAGGTTTTGGGAATTGCGGTTGGATTAAATTATAGGTTTGCCAAGGATTAATATAAATCACAGACTAAACAGCCTCTTTTTCCATTTTCTCTACTGAAGAAAATTTATATCTTTATAAACAGGAAAACCTAAAATTATACTATTATTTACCGCAGGTTGCATTTAAATGATCATGAATAAACTACTATTTACTATCCTATTTGTTTTGGTTTCTACTCTCGGCTTTTCACAGACCTTGACTAAAGCAGACTTTCTTGAAGACCTCGATTTTTTAAAAAGAACATTGCCCGCCAAACATACCAACCTATTTGCTAAAACCACAAAAGCTACCTTTGAGAAGCTCGTCGATGACATTGCCAGCAAAGCGGATTCGTTGAATTATGAGACCTTCACCGTAGCGCTCTTCAAACTTATGGTAAGTA
This sequence comes from Sphingobacterium sp. 40-24, assembly GCF_001899705.1. Taxonomy (NCBI): domain Bacteria; kingdom Pseudomonadati; phylum Bacteroidota; class Sphingobacteriia; order Sphingobacteriales; family Sphingobacteriaceae; genus Sphingobacterium; species Sphingobacterium sp. 40-24. The sequence continues at coordinate 108,601 of NZ_MKWH01000040.1, forward strand.
TAAAAGATGAGCATACATTTGTTGAAGCAAAATTCAATCGGATACTTCCCATTCAGCTGGATATGTTTAATGATGAAGTCTACATAACAGCTATAGATCCAGCTTTTGCATCGTTATTGGGAACCAAATTAGTCGCAATCAATAAGCACAGCTTCAAACAGATTAATGCTTTGTTTAAGGAGGCTATCCTAAGTGAAAACCGCTCGTATTTCAATGATCACCTGCTCCGTTTCATCAACAATCCGGCTTTTTTAAAAGGCCTTGGCATCATCGATTCGGACAAAGAAGCAGCATTCACATTTGTTGACCGGAACAATAAAATCAGTAAGATAAAATTGACGTCATCGGAAGGCAATGACCTAAAAAAATTAAACCTAACAGCAGGTGCAGTCAATCTACTTTCAAAAAAGAAAAAAGGAAACTATTGGTACGATTATGACGCTGCTCACAAAATTCTTTATTTTAATTATACGACATGCCGGGAAGATCCGGCCCACCCTTTCGATCAATTCAATCAGGAGTTGTTCACGTTGATCAATGCCGAACATCCCAATAAAATTGTGCTGGATCTAAGGTATAACAACGGCGGGAATTCCGGTATTTTAACACCATTTATTGATCAAATCAAAAACAGCTACCTGAATAGAAAAGACAGTTTTTTTGTATTGATAGGCAAGAATACCTTCTCCTCGGCTGTGATGAATGCCGTTGAACTGAAGAAAAATTCCAATGCAACCTTTATTGGTGAAGAAACCAGTGGTTCAATCAATCATTACGGAGAAGTTAGAGGATTCAGTTTACCAAAATCAGACATCGTGATTGCCTACTCGACGAAATACTGGGAAGTATGGAAAGGGAAAAAAGGACCGCTAAAACCGGATATCGATATTAAGTATACGATCGAGAATTATATGAAAGGAAAAGACGAGGCGTTAATGAGCATTTGGCCCCAACGACCGCAGCCTAAAGGAAAGCCAATAAGCAGCGCACTAATACTGCAATAAAATAATCTACCTTCCTGACAGGTTAATCTTTCCATCGTTATTAAAATCGGTATTGATCTTATTGGCCACCAATACATAGGTCTTTTCATCTTTACCGGCACTATTTCCCTTCGCTTGGTTTTGTGCAGCGGCCGAATAGCAAGTAAACCAGCTTCACAATAGGACTATTAAATATCTCATCCTACTAATTTATTAAAATTCAAAGAATATAACCTTAGCTGGCCAGCAAACATTTTATTTTTCGATTTCTAACTGAAACAAGCGGAGAACTATTACACTACTCCAATAGATAGTTCCAATCGCTTATCACGGACGAAATGTCCCAAGTTAAGGCCGTTTTCTTGTAACGCTCAAAATTGTCCTTTTTCCATTTGGTGATATGGTACCCTTCACAGAGCCTACAATAATAAGCTCTGCAGCAAGCCGGTTTTCCCATCCGGTGTTTGATGCGTTTACCATTGGTGACATTTTTTACGCGAGAGCGTAATTTAAACCGGAACATTGCATACTGTGCCTCGATCCGGGACGGAAATGCCACCTTTCCTGTGGCCCGGCATTTCCAAGTGTTGCTTTTCATGCTTTCCATAATCAATCTATTAAAGGTTATTATTTAGTATATTCTCTTTTTCAATAGGTACCTGCAGCATGACCCAGTCTTTTATCCTACGGGAAATGGTCGACGAAATCACAAAACTGTCGATATCTCCAAACGGTACGTGCAAAATGATCCGAAGCCGCCCGCCCTTCATTTGATAGCAGGCCTTGATCATGTCCAATGGAATCGCGTGATGCCGGTCTATTTTCTGCACAAAGCCGTGGGTATCGCGCACAATTTCGTTCAGGCTACGCTGCTCGCAGCCTTTGCTATCTTCCATATCTTCTTTTAGGTATAGCTTAACGATAGGCGTATTATTGGTCTTCTCAAATAGAAATATCCCCAGCTCCGTGTACATTATCTTTTTAGTAAGGTATTTGTTGTTGATCACAAACTCCTCCTGCGCCGGATTTATCGATTTGAGCAGCGTCAGATCAATTTCCTCCACAGCATCCGTTTCCTTAATGATCTCATCGACCGATGCCGGATCGATAGTATCATATAAATCAAAAGATTGTGCGTCAATCTGCGCATCCGCGTTGACTGCTACCTTTTTCTGCCTTTCTAAAGTACGTTCCAAGCGGATCAGATACCGTTCCCTTTTCCGATAAATACTCCAATAAAAAAAGGTGATATAAATCATGTTAAAAAGCAGGATACAGACAAAGATCACCAATAAAGGCAGCCATATCCATTCGCTTTTAGGTGCTGCAACAGGTTTGAGAATACCAAATAGGGCTACGGTTGGTAGTAGTACACAGAAAAAGAATTGTGTGCCCAGCCGATCGCCCATGTGCAGCAGCCAGCTCTTCTTTTTATCCAACAGCTTGATAACAGCTCGTATATAAAAGAGTGTCAATGCAGCGATAAATACATTAAATAGATAACTTACAATCAGTGGTCTGTTATCAAACCAGCCTGATAGCGCTGTGACTGCTCCGATATACCAACAGATGCCGCCAAAAAGAAACGAAGCGATCCACACCCAGATGAAATCTGGATAATGTACGTGCATCTCCGTATCTTTAGCATACTTGACCTGTTGGTTACTTTCCATAATGTACTGTTAATTTCAAAGATTAACCTTGAACTGATCGATAGATAAATGCAGGCGAGGCTAATCCTTCCCAAAAATCTCCTATTAAAAAAATTTCTGTATACTAAATTTAGCCATTATTTCTTTTAAACAGTACCATCAGATAGGTAAACCACCCTTTTGTGTCCTTCCAAATACACATAAAAACACCTTTTTAGCTTATAAACACCTTCTTTATTGTATAAAATGTATGCCTCGTTACAGAAAAAAGGAGTTCGATGCAGAAAACATACGCTTATTGAAATAAAGATATTATTCATATCAAATAGCATGCGTTATAGGTAATTTTAACTTGACATCAAATCATTGATTTAACAGCCCTGCGTATGAGACCTCCCATGCAACTTTTCAGACAGATCAGCCGCAATCACATCCTGATTTTTATCGCGATCGTGGTAACTATATATGGATCCTTTTTAGCGTCGGCATTTTACCTAAAGGTATATAGTATCGGTGTCCTCGTCCTGCTGATCCCTTTTTTGGAAATCCGCAGCCACCATGTGGTGCTCCAGCTTTTTGCTCTATTTTTTATCTGCATTCAGATCTGCAGCATAGCGGTGTATGACCGCTTACCCTATGAACTGCTGCTCAGCTCGCAGCCGCTGAAGCCAGCATTTAAACATGCCTTCCCTATCGCCCTCGCCAGCTGTGCGATAGCCCATTTAATTTTCTTGAAACGTGCCAACCTGATTACGCTGTACGCCATTCAATTTCCACTGATGCTCCTGGCCTGTACTTGGTATATCCGGATGAACCTTATTATGAATAATTGCCGCCATGTGGATAGCCCCAAAGCTGTCTATATCCAGGCCGAAGTCATCCAGAAATGCCCAGTTTGCTGCGATATACACGAATTATTGGTATCATTTACGTATGAAGATGAGAAATACCAATTTCCGGTCGAGGTACATCCAAAGACTTTTGAGCAAGCCAAAGAGGGCGGCAAGCTGAACATGACGCTGCATCCGGGTGTGTATGGCTGGCCATGGTATCACAAAGAAATGAAAAGGAGGTACAAATGATCACAAGTTTATATCCCCTGATGCTTTTAATAGAGACCTTTGCCCATATCAGTCCTTCCAGCCGCACCAAACAACTGGAAGCAATCGCTTCTGCCTGTACCGAACATTTGAACGATGCCCTGGCTATCCATCGGCAATATACCCATGCCGACCAGGCGATCCGTGGTGTACAGCTCTACCATACGCAGTTGCTTCGTCTACATGAAGTCTTATATACCTATTGCGACCAGTCCATTCCGGAGGAACTTGACGCGCTCCGTCGTCTGGAGGAACTACTGGAAAGTGTAGAATTTTTATTTAAGAAAGATATCAATCCCCTGACACCGCTACCGCAGCATCATGAAAAACGCATCCGGAACTATATAGATCTTCAATTCGAGAACACATTAGACAGATTAAGGAATAAACAGATTCCTCAAGCTTATCTGGATGAAGTGCATTCCGCCATTGAAAGCCTTTTCCAGCGGGGCAAAATACCCTACCTGCAATATCATCATCAGCAATACCTTGTTCAGCTGATTGATGCACTCAGACAACTGGCCCAGGACGAGCGTCAGCATAAAAACTGGCCATCTCGCTTTTTGATCTTGATGATCAACTTTAATTTTAACCATATCGGCTTTTTAAATCGCTGGAAGGAATTCTACGAAGCTGACCCGGCCGCTACCGACAATCTATTGCGGTATCCGCAGCATTTCTCTGCCATCCCGGACTTTGCCTATGATCCCAACCGCAGCACGCTGCTCATGCTGATGTGCCAGTATATTGAAACGGAATCGGCAGATGATAAGTCATCCAGTGCTGTTCCCTATCGGTTTATCCATAGCAATCTGAATGGCAAGGAGCTCAAACTCTGGCTACATTTATGTGTGAAGGCCAAAGTCATGCGATCGTCCGAGAAAAAGGAAGTTGCCGAGGAATTCTCAAAACTCGTGAAAACCAAGGAAGGCATACTGCTTTCGACACACAGCCTCACAAAGATGGACAGAGGCAGCGAATTTCCCGCTGCTGTCCACCTACGCAAAGTACTGAAAACCATGTTGAATGAACTACACGAAAAGTTCCCCGAATTAAATGGATAAAAATCCATCCAAATTTTAAAAAGCAGGGGTCTTCCCTCGTTACCCCTGCGCTAACAGGATTGACCGGGATTTAAATCCTGTTTAAAATCATTTCTGTGGGCTATTTTGCTGCACCGTGCCCATAGCGACCATTTCGTTGCCAATTCCCCTACCCCTTACATACAACTATTTAAAACCGTATTTGTAGGCTCAATATGCCCAATTTACTGCCCCTGCGGTCGGCTGTTATCCGATCTATCTTTGTTTTGAAGCGTACGAAAGGTAGAAGTTGACGCTGAAGCAGGCCGCTGTACCCGAGCAGGGCGCACAGGTATGGCGCCCTGTTTTTGAAAAAAACAGCGGAGAAAAATAATAAGTACCGCTGTACAAATAATTAAAGCTATGGAAGCGAACAAAACCAATACAACGATTTACAAAGTCCTCCGGGCGGCCATGATCCTCTTTTGGGTTTATGTAGGTATTGAAAAACTCTGGCAGCTCAGTGCATTTCATATTGCACTACAGCAACAACCGGTCATTAGCATCCTTGCTCCCCTGCTCTTCTGGCTGCTTCCCCTGGTAGAGATTAGCATCGGAGCTTTGCTTGGGTTGCCTGCACGCCGTTTACAGCATTGGGGCTGGATAACATCGACTATCATGATCACTTTGTTTTCGATTTATATTGCCCTTGGCGTCCTTGATGTGTATGACAAGAAACCGTGTATGTGTACCAGCTTTCTCAGTCATATCTCCTGGACAACGCATCTGATCTTTAATCTCCTTATTCTTGGTCTATCGCTAGTAGGCCAAATACTCAATCGTAAGGTTTTGCTTCACGGCCGAAACAACTTAAGCAACAAGACTTCTATCGGCCTCTTTCTCACGATTATTCTAGCAACAGGAATTGTAAACTATAAAAACGCAGCATTTAAACCAATACATGAAATCTGGTTTATACCAGACAGCATGGACCATACTCCAGTATATGACAGCGTCAGTAGGCCTATAGTAGGCAGGCTGGCATACAGATACGATCGGTACACAGAACCGTACCGACAACAATTATTTACCAAAAGTTTGCAGACCAACAACTTTACTCATCAATTATTGGCTTGCAATACAGAAAGGAGGGTAGCAATATGCTAACCAAATTTTTAAACAATTATGGCTACATGATATTAGGCGGAGCCATGATTATCGGATTCTCAGCATTTAAAGGTGCTGAAGCTTATGCAGGAAAAAAATTAGATCCTGTGACTATTTACTTCCATGGTAATCCTCAAGATGAGGA